>JBAHZW010000004.1:0-52676 GCA_037132835.1 Colwellia sp.
TAACTCTTGCGCTTTCAGCATTATGGGCGTGCCGTGTGCATCGTCAGCACAAACAAAATAGGTTTCATGACCGCGCATACGTTGGAAACGTACCCATATGTCCGTTTGGATATGCTCAAGCAAATGCCCTAAGTGAATAGAGCCATTGGCATAGGGCAGGGCACAAGTGACTAGAATTTTACGTTTTTGCGAAGTAGCTTTGGATAAAGTAGTGTCAGACATGAAAAATAGTTGTTTTTTGATGGTAATAATGTCGGCAATAGTACAGAATTTAGCAAAGATTTTCATTAGTTGAATGTAACTAATTTCGCTATTTCTCTTAATAAAGGGATCCAGGTCAGTATGTTTGGTAAAATATTTAGTAAAAAGCCCGCTCAAAAAGTATCTGATACTGAGTTGACATCAAACCTTGATACAGTCAACACGTCAGCAATCGAACAATTGCTTAAAGATGCCTTAACGCAATATCATTCCGATAATTTTCCACAAGGTATTTTGGTGGTCTGTGATCATTTAAGTTTTACGCACGAGGTCATTGGGAATAAAGCTAAAAAGCATGGAGAAAAAGCAAGCATTATTATAAACCTTGTCATGCCATTTGTTTGTCAAGGTGAGTTAGAGGGGGTCGCAGAAACATTAAGCGATACCTTTTCTTATCACATTATTTTGAAAGTCGCTTTAGCAATAAAACCGGTACGTCAGTTTTGCCTTGGCAGTGTTAAGACTAATGTTCAAGGTAAAGTAGCCAATATCATTGCTATTGCATCGGGGAAAGGCGGAGTTGGTAAGTCGACTACAACCGTAAACTTAGCTTATGCCTTAATGACTGAAGGCGCCAGAGTAGGGATTTTGGATGCTGATATTTATGGCCCATCGATACCTTCCCTGTTAGGGATTAAAAATTCAAAACCAACGTCGAGTGATGGCAAGCTTATGACACCGCTTGTTGTTAATGGCTTGTGTGCTATGTCAATTGGCTTTTTAGTGGCTGAAGCGGATGCGACTGTATGGCGAGGTCCTATGGCTAGCTCAGCCTTTAATCAGTTACTCAATGAAACTGATTGGCCAGAGCTAGATTATCTCTTAATTGATATGCCACCAGGAACAGGGGATATTCAATTAACCTTGGCTCAGAAAGTACCCGTAGCCGCGGCCGTTGTTGTGACAACACCACAAGATATTGCCTTAATTGATGCCGTTAAAGGTATTGCCATGTTCGATAAAGTTAAAGTACCCGTATTAGGCATTATCGAAAATATGAGTTACCACCTATGCGAAAACTGCGGACACAAAAGTCATATTTTTGGGGAGTCTGGTGGTTTACATATAGCAAAAGATTATGAAACACATTTATTAGGGCAATTACCCTTAGATATTGCTATTCGCCAAGACGCTGATTTTGGTGAATCAGACATAATTGAAAATAGCACTGGTGAAATAGCCAACCATTACCGTAGAATAGCCAGAAATATATCCGCGCAATTATTTTTACAGTGTGATACGGCTAGTCCGTTAACTGCTGAGGTAGCATTTAAAGTTTAAGAGCAGTTACAGTGACTTTAAGCCAGCTTCAAATAAGCCCAAGTAAAATAAGGTAAAGACAAGCCATTATGAGATTAAGTGATAAAGACATAGAACAGTACCTTGATGATAAAAAAATTATTATTGAGCCAAAACCTGACACTTCAATGATCTCAGGGGTGAGTGTTGATATTCGACTAGGTAACGAGTTTAGAGTTTTCCAAGATCATACCGCGCCTTATATTGATTTAAGTGCACCAAAAAAGGAAGTACAGCAAGCCATGAACGCTATCATGAGTGATGAGATATTCATTGCGGATGGTGACGCGTTCTTTTTACATCCTGGTGAATTAGCGCTGGCGGTGACTTATGAATCAGTCACCTTGCCTGATAATATCGTTGGCTGGCTTGATGGTCGTTCTTCGTTGGCACGTTTAGGCTTGATGGTACACGCTACCGCCCATCGAATTGATCCCGGTTGGTCAGGGCAAATAGTCTTAGAGTTTTATAACAGTGGTAAATTACCGCTAGCATTGCGACCAAAAATGAAAATAGCGGCATTAAACTTTGAAACCATGTCGTCAAGTGCTTTACGCCCATATAATAAGCGTAAAGATGCTAAATATAAAGATCAGAAAGGCGCTGTAGCTAGCCGTATTAGTGAAGACGATAACGAATAAGCTTTATTTTCGGTAAGGGTAAGATAAAAAGAATAGTGAGCCATTAACTCGCTATTTCTCCCTTGCTCGAAGAGGAAAGTTTTTGTATGCAGGTTTCTAATGCGTTAATCAATTTTTCATTATCATGATGATGTAGCACTTTATTATGGGACAAGTCTTGGCAAATAATATTGACTCTGTCGGAGTGAGTACTTTCATCTTGACAAATTACACTGTCAATAGGCATACAGCCGATATTGCTCTCTATCCAAGTCAGTTTTTCATCTAGGCTTAATTTTGCTGCAGGGCTGTTTTCAGCCACTATATTGTCAATAAAGACACAATGTCCTTTACGTTTCTCTATCGCTTTAGCAATGTCTCTTACTAACAGTGGCGGCATAATACTGGTTAAGAAACTACCTGGCCCTAGAATAATCAGATCCGCTTTATTCAGAGCTTTAATGCAAGGAATAACAGATTTAACTAATGGCGCTAGCATTAAATCGGTTGGCATAATAGGCATTTCATCAACAGAAAGTTCACCTAAACGACAACGACCTTCAGGGTAAAAAGCCATTAAATCGGTGGGTGTTTCAGACATAGGTAAAACTTGTGTCCTTACTCGTAATATACTGCGTACCAAGGTGATTGAATCCATTGGACTTGATTGTACTTTCCCTAGTCCATATAAAATAAGGTTACCTAAGTTATGACCTCCAAGTTCATCTTCACCAGAAAAGCGAAAATTAAATAACTGACTACCAATAGAGTTTTCATCGACTAACTCGGTTAAACAGTTGCGTAAATCTCCCCAAGCAATGGTACTACTTCTTTTTCTTAATCGCCCCGTTGAACCACCATTGTCGGTCGTGGTAACAATGCCAGTGAGGTTAGAACCCATAAAGGAAAGTGTCGATAAAACACGCCCTAATCCATGTCCGCCGCCAATAGCGACAATGTTAAGCTTTTTAAGCTGCATACGATATAATTGTTTCTTAGAATAGTGATAGCTGAGGTAATTTAACCATACCGTTTATTAACAAAAAGATCAAAGTAACTGTCATCGATACTTTCACGTGTATGCTGAAAAACGTATCATCATTGGTCGTGGGTTACTCGCCCATTAAAGACCAAGAAAATAATAGTAGCGCCATAAGTAAATATTGAGTAATTAAAGACTTTTTATAGGCTTGTTTATTGCTTTGGAATATTAGAAAGTGGGTTAAATTAAGATAATAAACAAGCAACTTGCTCATTATGCGATCAGCTGAGGCTTTTGTGATTAAATAAATGCTTGTTTTTATAAAAAAGAGTTGACAGTTTATGAGCCGCTGCTTAGAATGCGCCTCGCTTTCAGCAAGTGTTAGGTCCACGGGTTGAAAGCCTATTTGATAGCTATTAGGCCAGTTATTGGATAACCCGAACAACTCGGGGCTATAGCTCAGCTGGGAGAGCGCTTCGCTGGCAGCGAAGAGGTCTGCGGTTCGATCCCGCATAGCTCCACCAATATTAGGTTTTTTGTTAAGTTAACTTTAAGTTTTCATTAATAAAAAATAGATAGTTTAATTAGTCTATTTATATTGAATAGCTAATTTGTGTCCCTATCGTCTAGAGGCCTAGGACACCGCCCTTTCACGGCGGTAACAGGGGTTCGAATCCCCTTAGGGATGCCACTATTCCTTTTATCTCATTGAGATATAGGCATTAAGTTTGCTTAAACTTATAAAAAATTAAGTATTGCTTTGAATTTAGTTAATCATTCGTATCTCGATTTACTAAATCCTGTTGTTTAAAAATGTCGTTCGGTCTCGTAGACTCAACGCTTAGCTAACACAGGATTATCGAAATATATTTCGATTTGCTAAATCCTGTGTCCCTATCGTCTAGAGGCCTAGGACACCGCCCTTTCACGGCGGTAACAGGGGTTCGAATCCCCTTAGGGATGCCAATTCTTTTTCTTACTTTTCTTGATTGAAGAGGTGAGAAAATATAAGAATGAGCATTTAGTTTGCTTAAACTCATAAAAATTAAGCGTTTGTTCATTGATTCATCTTGCTAAATTCTGTGTCCCTATCGTCTAGAGGCCTAGGACACCGCCCTTTCACGGCGGTAACAGGGGTTCGAATCCCCTTAGGGATGCCACTTTTATACTTGTTTGGTTAATCTAATCAATAAAAAAGAGCATGCAGTTATCTTATTACTATTAAAATAAGAGTTTAGAGTTTTACTTTTACACAACAGTTATGATGTGTTGTGCAAAATTAAATCAGCAGAGTGATCTGCGAGATAGTTTGAAATGATTGGTTATCTAATAAAGTAATTATTAAAGATAACTGAGTCAATCAGTGTCCCTATCGTCTAGAGGCCTAGGACACCGCCCTTTCACGGCGGTAACAGGGGTTCGAATCCCCTTAGGGATGCCACTTTATTTTATTGAGTAATGAATAAGTGACTAAATGAGAAAACCCACGCAATATGTAAATATTGCGTGGGTTTTTTTTGTCAAATTTCCAATGCGTTGATAATGAGTACCCGTTACCTATTTTGATGCCATTATTTCCTCTTCCTCTACGCCTAAAAAATTTCTATTCAAAGTTAAAATTCAGGATTGTCGACAATAATACTTAAGTCTAGTTGATTGATGTGTTATTTAGGCTACAATTCTTATTGAACATCACTTTTGTCGACAATTTTCTTTTTGGTTACCAAGGTATTGTTATTTTTATTTAGTCTTATAAGGCAAGTTATGCTTTTACAAAATCCAATAAAACAGGCGGCAGTGACCACAGCTGATAAGGTTTTCGAGCAGTTGCAGTATGCCATTGTTGAAGGCGATATGGTTGCGGGTAGTAAAATAAGTGAGCCTGAGCTGGCAAAATATTATCAAGTAAGTCGTTCTACTTTACGTGAGGCATTAAACCGCCTTGAAAAATATCATTTGATAGAACGTAAAGCAAATATTGGCTCTCGTGTCGTTGATTGCACTATTGAGGGACTACTTGAGTTATATATCACTCGGGAAGCACTTGAAGGCATGGCATGTAGACAGGCGGCACTTAATATGACCGATGAAGAGATAGCGCATATGCAAGCAATGCTATCGCAACATGCCAATGATAAATCGTTGCAAGAAGGGGTGTCTTATTACCAAGAGCAAGGTGATGTCGATTTTCACTATAAAGTTATTTTAGGTAGCCATAATCAACAACTCATCAGCCTTATCTGTGATCAACTCTATCACTTGGTGCGAATGTATCGTTGTCAATTTGGCATGCATAGCCCAAGAGCCACCCGTGCATTTACTGAGCACTCTAACATTATACAAGCGATCAGTGACCGAGATGGTGAGTTAGCTGAGTTATTAATGCGCCGTCACATTGCCGCATCACGAAAAAATATTGAAAACAAAATTGCGTTGCAAATGGCAGAGCAAAAATCAAAGCACGTCTCAAATCAAAGTTCAGCCCAAATATCAGAGGAGATTTAATATGTCTGGAAAAGTATTAACACCTATTTCAGCGGGTAAAAAGTTTCGACTTGCTTTACAAAATAATAAGCCCTTACAAGTGGTCGGTACCATAAATGCTTATTGCGCCATGATGGCTGAAAAATTGGGTCACCAAGCTATTTATTTATCAGGTGGTGGTGTTGCTAATGCTTCTTACGGCTTACCTGATTTAGGGATGACATCTCTTAATGATGTTATTGCGGATGTACAAAGAATTACGAGTGCATCAAGCTTACCGCTACTCGTTGATATTGATACGGGCTGGGGAGGGGTGTTTAATATCACGAAAACGATTAGAGATATGGAGAAAGCGGGTGCTGCGGCCGTTCATATTGAAGATCAAGTTGCGCAAAAACGTTGTGGTCATCGACCGAATAAAGCAATCGTTTCTACCGCTGAAATGGTTGATCGTATTAGAGCGGCGGTAGATGCTCGTATTGATAGCGATTTCTTTATTATGGCGCGAACTGACTCCTTTGCTCAAGAAGGTCTTGAAGCGGCTATTAAGCGTGCTAAAGCCTATGTTACAGCAGGTGCAGATGGTATTTTTGCTGAGGCAATTAAAACTCAAGCGCATTATGAAGCCTTTTCTCAAGCCCTTGATGTCCCCATTCTTGCCAATATCACTGAATTTGGTCAAACAGAGCTGTGGAATAAAACACAGTTAGCTCAATGGGGCTGTGCCATGGTGCTGTATCCGTTATCAGCATTTCGTGCCATGAATAAAGCGGCTGAGTCGGTGTATAAAACACTATTAACTGATGGTGACCAAAAAGCTGAAATTAATAAGATGCAAACGCGCATGGAATTATATGACTACCTTGGCTATCACGATTATGAACAAAAGCTTGATGCGCTCTTTTCAAAAGAGCAGTCTAGAGAAAAGTCTCAAGAGGAAACATAAAAATAATCAGCAGTTTACTGGAAAAAAGAGTGTGTATAAACACCGATATTGTCAGTAAAGCTAATAAAAAAAAACTATCATTATTAAATGAGGAAAGGATCATGATACAGGCAGCAGACAATAATTCAGAAAAAAGTGTCGCCAAAAAATCAATTGGTGGTGCAGGGCTTCGAGGACAAAGTGCGGGTGAAACTGCACTTTGTACGGTAGGAAAGTCAGGCTCTGGCTTAACCTATTGTGGTTATGATGTGGCAGATCTTGCTGAAAATTCAACCTTTGAAGAAGTCGCTTATTTGCTTTTTAACGGTGAATTACCCAATCAAGCGCAGTTAAATTCATACAAAGCAGCATTAACATCAATGCGCGATTTACCCATATCACTAAAAGCGGTATTAAAACTCATCCCTAAAGACGCTCATCCTATGGATGTGATGCGCACGGGTTGTTCTTTTTTGGGGAATATAGAGCCTGAAAAGGACTTCTCTGTACAATCTTCACATCAAGAGTTAGCGGCAAATCGTTTGTTAGCTGCTTTCCCTGCCATCATGTGTTATTGGTATAAGTATTCACATGAGGGGGTTGAAATTGACTGTGTGACGGATGAAGACTCTATAGGCGGGCACTTCTTACGTTTATTAAATCAACAAGCACCTTCTGAGCAACATAAACGTGTTATGGATGTTTCCTTAATTTTATATGCCGAGCATGAGTTTAATGCCTCAACGTTCACTGCCCGTGTTTGTGCGTCAACCTTATCTGATATGTTTTCATGCATCACAGCGGCTATTGGTACCTTACGTGGTTCACTTCATGGTGGTGCTAACGAAGCGGCAATGGAGATGATTGAAAAATTTAACTCCCCTGAAGATGCGAAAGAAAAAATGGCGGGTATGCTAATGCGTAAAGAAAAGATCATGGGCTTTGGCCATGCTATTTATCGCACGTCAGATCCTCGTAATGCCATTATTAAAGCATGGTCTGAAAAACTGGCCGCAGAAAATGGCAACACGTCTTTGTATGATATTTCAGTTGCCTGTGAAGAGTTAATGTGGGAGAGCAAAAAGCTATTCTGTAATGCCGACTTCTTTCATGCTTCTACTTATAATTACTTAGGTATTCCGACTAAACTGTTTACGCCAATTTTTGTCTGTTCACGTTTAACGGGTTGGGCAGCTCATGTTATGGAGCAGCGTGCAAACAATCGCATTATCAGACCAAGCGCTGATTATATCGGCAGTGAGCCGCGTACTGTTACTCCTATTTCTACTCGATAGGAGAGACTTATTATACCAATGCCATTAATTGTGTGTTCATTTATACTTGTTAAGATTATCCATTGTATTGTTGTTTATTTAATAAGTAGAACAACTAGTTACTAAAGTAAATTCCTTATACTTGGCTATTTTCCCTATGTTAAAATAGACCACCTAATTAGCAGAAAAGGTCTGGGTTAACTTGATTTCATCGTCGGACATCAACTCACATAGTGAACTATGCGTCTTATTGTCCGCCTTGAAGTCAAGTTAACTTGCATCGTCTAGGTATATTTATATAAAAATTGTGGATTAAGTTATGAATTATGATTACCGGAAACCGCTGCCTGATTATAAAGTAAAGGGTTCAACACTCGACTTTTTTGATACGCGCGAAGCGATTGAAACGATTAAATCAGGATCATACGCTAAATTACCCTACACCTCACGGGTACTTGCTGAGCAATTAGTACGAAGATGTGATCCTGCGTCTCTTAACGATTCATTGAAGCAAATTATAGACGGTAAACAAGACTTAGATTTTCCTTGGTATCCTGCAAGGGTTGTTTGTCACGATATTTTGGGACAAACTGCCTTAGTTGATTTAGCAGGTCTTCGTGATGCTATAGCGGATCAGGGGGGTGATCCCTCAAAAGTTAACCCTGTTGTACCGACACAATTAATTGTTGATCATTCACTGGCCGTAGAAGCCGCTGGCTTTGACCCACAAGCTTTGGATAAAAACCGCGCCATTGAAGATCGTCGTAATAAAGAGAGGTTCCATTTTATTGAGTGGACCAAAACAGCCTTTAAAAATGTTGATGTTATCCCTGCGGGTAACGGTATCATGCATCAAATCAATCTAGAAAAAATGTCGCCCGTTATACAAGTTCGTGACGGTGTCGCTTTTCCTGATACCTGTGTGGGAACCGATTCTCATACACCCCATATAGACGCTCTGGGTGTTATCGCTATTGGCGTTGGAGGCTTAGAGGCGGAAACTGTTATGCTTGGTCGCCCATCTATGATGCGTTTACCCGATATTATTGGCGTTAAGTTAACAGGAAAGCGGCAACCGGGCATTACGGCTACCGACACGGTGTTAGCTATCACTGAATTTTTACGTAATGAAAAAGTCGTATCGAGTTATTTAGAGTTTTTTGGTGAAGGTACTAAAAATTTAACCATTGGTGATCGGGCAACTATTTCAAATATGACACCAGAATATGGCGCATCAGCCGCTCTGTTTTATATCGATGAACAAACCATTGATTATTTAAAAATGACCGGACGAGAATCTGAGCAAGTCGCGCTTGTTGAAGCTTACGCTAAACACACTGGGCTTTGGGCTGATGATTTAGTTGATGCGAAATACCCACGCGTAATTGAATTTGATTTATCAAGCGTCTGTCGTAACTTAGCAGGTCCCTCTAATCCTCACCGTCGATTAGCGACAGCTGATTTGGCCGCCAAAGGTATTGCTAAAAATTTAGCGGCTTGTAAAGCGCAAGAAGCGAATGGTCAAATACCCGATGGCGCGGTAATTATTGCGGCGATTACCTCGTGTACTAACACATCAAACCCCCGTAATCTTGTTGCGGCAGGTTTAATCGCAAAACGTGCTAATGAATTAGGTTTACTACGGAAACCTTGGGTGAAGACTTCATTTGCCCCTGGCTCCAAAGTAGCAAAACTTTATTTAGAAGAAGCTGGCTTGTTAACGGAGCTGGAACAATTAGGTTTTGGTATTGTGGGGTACGCATGCACTACATGCAACGGTATGTCAGGTGCTTTAGAGCCTAAAATTCAGCAAGAAGTTATCGAACGTGATTTATATACTACGGCGGTATTATCGGGTAATCGTAACTTTGACGGTCGCATTCATCCTTATGCTAAGCAAGCTTTTCTTGCATCCCCGCCATTAGTGGTGGCTTATGCCATTGCCGGTACCATACGTTTTGATATTGAAAGCGATAGTTTAGGGCAAGATCAAGAGGGTAATGACATTAGGTTGAAAGATATATGGCCAGCAGATGATGACATTGATGCCATTGTTGCTGCCAGTGTTAAACCTGAGCAATTTAAGAAAGTTTACACGCCAATGTTTGACTTAGGGGGATTTGAGCCAGCAGAAAGTCCATTATACCCTTGGGATGAAACCAGTACTTATATTCGCCGTCCGCCTTACTGGCAAACAGAGGGTGATGGTGCCTTAGCGGGTGAACGTTTGATGCAAGGTATGGTGCCATTAGCGGTACTTGGCGATAATATCACTACCGATCATTTATCCCCATCAAATGCTATTCAATTGGATAGTGCCGCAGGTGCTTACTTAAAGAAAATGGGACTACCAGAAGAAGACTTTAACTCATACGCAACACATCGTGGCGATCACTTAACCGCTCAACGGGCAACGTTTGCTAACCCGAAACTTTTCAATGAAATGTGTCGTGATGAAAAGGGGGAAGTAAAGCAAGGCTCTCTTGCGCGTATTGAGCCTGAAGGCATTGAATCACGTATGTGGGAAGCCATTGAAGTGTATATGGCACGAAAACAACCGCTTATCATCATTGCTGGCGCTGATTACGGTCAAGGGTCATCACGTGACTGGGCGGCGAAAGGCGTTCGTTTAGCGGGTGTTGAAGTGATTGTTGCGGAAGGTTTTGAACGTATTCATCGAACCAATCTAGTGGGCATGGGGGTATTACCTTTAGAGTTTACTAACAAAGAGACTCGTCATACCTATAACATTGATGGTAGCGAAACTTTTGATGTAAAGGGGGATACTGCACCCGGTACCTTAATGACGGTCGTTATGACTCGTAACTCAGGTGAACATAAGGGCGAAGTTATTGAGATCCCGGTTAAGTGTCGTTTAGATACCGCTGATGAAGTGTCGGTATACTCCGCTGGTGGGGTATTACAAAAGTTTGCCCAAGATTTCTTAGCGTTGAATTCATAATTTATTTTTAGCCTTTTATCTACGTTAGAAG
This sequence comes from Colwellia sp., assembly GCA_037132835.1. Taxonomy (GTDB): domain Bacteria; phylum Pseudomonadota; class Gammaproteobacteria; order Enterobacterales; family Alteromonadaceae; genus Colwellia. The sequence continues at coordinate 10,839 of JBAHZW010000004.1, forward strand.
TGCTCATTGATATGCGTCAACTCCGCGCTTCTGCCTTGCTAAAATACTAAAACTTTTCTTATGAAAATCAACTCAGTGTTATTTATAGAAAGATTAATTAAAGAAGGGAAACATGATGACCTATGCACCACAAATAAAAATACCAGCTACTTATATGCGTGGTGGAACAAGTAAGGGGGTCTTTTTTAATTTAGCCGACTTACCTGAAAATTGTCAGCAAGCAGGAGAGGCGCGTGATGCTTTATTATTGCGCGTTATTGGTAGCCCTGATCCCTATGGAAAACAAACCGATGGCATGGGAGGGGCAACCTCAAGTACCAGTAAAACGGTAATTGTTTCAAAAAGTGATATAGCGGGGCATGATGTTGATTATTTATTTGGGCAAGTGGCCATTGATAAACCCTTTGTTGATTGGTCTGGTAATTGTGGCAACTTAACCGCTGCTGTAGGCTCGTTTGCTATTCTCTCTGGTTTAGTTGAGCCAAGTCGTATTCCGAAAGAGGGCGTTTGTACTGTTCGTATTTGGCAAAAGAACATTCAAAAAACAATTATTGCTCATGTCCCTATCACTCAAGGTCAAGTACAAGAAACAGGTGACTTTGAACTTGATGGCGTAACGTTTCCTGCTGCCGAAGTGCCAGTAGAGTTTATTTCACCGGTTGATTCGTCTGATTTGATGTTTCCAACAGGTAATGTAATTGATGAACTTGACGTTCCTGCTGTCGGAAAATTTAAGGTAACTATGATTAATGCGGGCATACCGACAATTTTCTTAAATGCTGCGGCGTTAGGTTATACTGGAGCTGAATTGCAATCGACCATAAATAATGATGCAAAAGCGTTAGCACGTTTTGAAACTATTCGTGCTTATGGGGCGGTTAAAATGGGTTTGATTGCTGATGTTAATGAAGCGAAAGGCAGACAACATACTCCTAAAATCGCTTTTGTTGCACCAAGCTCTAACTATACAACCTCCAGTGGTAAAAAAATATTAGCAACAGAAATAGATTTACAGGTGCGTGCTTTATCTATGGGACAGTTACATCATGCCATGATGGGAACAGCCGCGGTGGCAATCGCTTGTGCAGCATCTATTCCCGGTACCTTAGTCAACTTAGCCGCAGGGAACACTCAAATGAATTCGGTTACTTTTGGTCACCCGTCTGGCACATTAACAGTGGGCGCTGAGGCGGTACAGGAAAATGATCAGTGGAGGGTGAATAAGGTTGTTATGAGTAGAAGTGCTAGAGTATTAATGGCAGGAAATGTCAGGGTTCCTGTTGAAATGTCAGCATAAAGAGAGCAGTGTTATAACCACTGAATTTTAGTCCTCTTGGTCATGTCTTTCGCCCCTAAAAAGAAGCTTGAAGTTATTATTCAAGATTTTTTACTTTTAATTAAAATGAATGCAGTTTATAAAGGGTATTACTTTTATATAAAAGGACTTAACCTTGTTTAAATATGTTGCTAATAGTTTAGTTTTTAATATCAAGCCCATTAAAAGTCGTCGCTTGATGAGTTACTTATTTGCCTTGTTACTGCCGATCACTTTTATATCATTTAAGGTGACGGCGATTACACTAACATTCAGTGATAACCTAGTAATTCGTGATCTTGATGGTAAAACTGTTGAACATGGTTTCTTCTCAACCAATCAAAAATTAGCCTTAACACAAGGTAAACACACGCTCGTACTTAAATACAAAGATGTGTTTGAAGATATAGATTTTAATGACGAAAGGGTTGTTAACTCTGATTACTTTGTTGTTAAGTTTACCCTTGAAGATCAACAAACTCTTTTTTTAACAACGAGTGAAATTAGCAATTTAGCGGCAGCCGAGCGCTTTGCAAAAGCGCCAGAGTTAATATTACTCGATGAAAATAGCAAGGAGCTACGTTTAAACTTAGAGACATTAAGTGATTATGAATTGGCTAAACAAGTGACTAAAGCGGTAAGCATTCTGACTGCGCCAGTGGTTAAATCTACGTCTAATACGCTAACAAACAGTGCAAATAAAGAGAATAAGGACTTTGAACAGAAAGTGTTCAATGAAGTTGACGCGGTTCCTATGCTTAAATACTGGTGGCAAAAAGCCAGTAAAACTCAAAAAACTCACTTCTTGCAATTTATTAACAAAAATAAATCATGAGAGAAGTAATAAATTTAAAAAGTAATAAAAATAGCCAAATACGAGGCGTTTTTTAATACTCGTTGTTCTAATTATTAAATAAATAACAATGTAATGGGTGATTTTAGCAAATAGAAAGGAACACATAATTAATGGGATTGGTATAAGTACTTAAACCACAGCGCCTGATTTTGCCGTAAACCTTGAGGATATAACATGAAAGTTTCAATTTTCACTCAGTTAAAAAATACCTTTTCATTGAACGTAAACCGTAAATTACTTTTTCTTGTTTCATTGGTAGGTCTGATTTTCCCCATGCAAGTTTGGGCTTTTGATAATGAAGGTATTGAGGTTTCAGGTCAGGGCAGTGTTGTCGTTGCGCCCGATAATTTTTCGTTAACTTTGACGATTACCGAACGTGGTCGAGTGCCAAGTAAGCTAAAAGTCTTAGTGGATAAAAAAAGTAACGCTGTGATTAATGCGGCTAAAAATCTAGCTATAACAGAAGCGAATATATCATCTGCACGAGTAAATTTACGTATAGTTGAAGAAAAGCCATCGATACAAGTGCAAGGTGTTGACTTTAATAATACTAAATACGGTAGCGTATTTATAGACGGTCAAACCATTAACCAGCAATCGACTAGAGTAAATCAAGCTAAAAAGCCTTTGTTTGAATTAAGTCGTCAAATAACGGTTAATTTTAATGGGATCGATGAATATGATGATTTTTTAGGGCACATTATCAAAATTAATGTCAGTCGTATATCTCCCTTATCAATGAGTGTGGAAGGGCGAGAAGCGTATTATCAGCAAGCGTTATTGCAAGCGATCAATCATGCGAAAAAAAAAGCAGCGCGTATGGCTGAACAAGCAGGACAAAAGCTAGGTAAATTACAACTTATTAAAGAGCTTTCCCGTAATAATTACCGCCCTATGTATGCCGAAGCAATGATGAGTAATTCACGTTCAAGCGCTCATACATCATTAGTCGGCAACCAAACCATTAGCGCCCGTGTTTTGGTTAGATTTAATCTTAAAGATTGAATATTCACTCATATCTAGCGATAGTTAAGTAATTCTTTGATAAAAGCTTTAATTTGTGTGTGTTTTTAGGTATGTTAGCGCTTTTTAATGATGGCTTTAATGAAACCCTATAATTTTTTACTTATGTTAATGATTAACGCTCATGGATAATAAGACCCTTTTTTATCAAGACCTATTAGGGCAAAGTAAAGCACTAATAGCCAATGAAACGGATGTTATTGCTAATATGGCGAATGTCAGTGCACTACTTTTTCAGCAATTGAGTGACATTAGTTGGGTTGGTTTTTACCGCCTTGTTGATGCTGAGTTAGTACTTGGCCCTTTTCAAGGTAAAGTTGCCTGTATTCGGATCCCCTTAGGAAAGGGGGTTTGTGGTGTTTGTGCAGCAACAGGTAAAATACAGCGTATAGCCAATGTGCATGAATTTGATGGGCATATTGCCTGTGACGCCATGAGTAATTCAGAGCTGGTTATTCCGATTAAAAAAGCAGGAAAAGTCATTGCTGTTTTAGATATTGACAGCAGAGCCTTTGCTCGCTTTGAACGACAGGATGAACAAGGGATTAGTGCAATAGTTAACGCCTTTGAAAAAACCCTCGTTATTTAAAATAGCGCTTTAACCCGTGGTTATACCCGTCCCATTAATTATGTGTTTGGTATTAAACTATAATATAAAGCTTCATTCATGATGAATGAATGAATGATAGAAAGAAGTGAAGATTTAATGAAAGAATTTGTGGTCATTTATGACTATCTCGTTACCGAAGAAATAGTCGGTGATTGGGATGGGCAGGAAGAAGAAGTCGCTGAGCGTATGAACGAAATTTATCATACGCTTTATGATTTAGCGGATGAAGACATTGAGACAGAGATTTTAGAACAATTATTGGCACTTATTTGGGATACATGGATAGGCCAAGACGAGATTGCTGACATAGAAACAGAAGACATTTACGACTGGTGTAAACATGTACTTGATAACCCTGAACAACACCTCCAGTCTCAAGAGTAAAGAAAGATAACCAATGCGGCTATTTCCTGTTAAAGTTAAATCTTATCGGAAAATGAGCTAACTTAAATTAATTTAAAGTGTAAAAAAGTGTAGTTATGGAAACAGAAATTAAACGTACAAGTACAAAAGACATCATTGCTTATTTAGCTGAAAAGTTCCCTGAGTGTTTTTCAATTAAAGGCTCGGTTAAGCCACTGAAGATTGGTATATTCCAAGATTTAGCAGAAAAACTTATTGCTGATGAAACGGTAAGTAAAACGCGTTTACGTCAAGCGTTAAGACACTACACCAGCAGTTGGCGTTATCTAAAAGTGATCAAAGTTGGCATTTCCCGTATAGATATAGAGGGTAAAGAGGTTGCTGATATCGATGAAGAACAAGCCGCCTATGCAAGTAAAACACTCAAAGCAAGCCAAGAAAAATTTGCTAACAAAAAAACGACAGACAACGAGAGTAAAAAACCTTATAAAGGTAAGCAAAGTATCGCAGCTAAAGGCAGTGTGAAGCCCGAAGATAAGCAACGTGATCCTGCTAAGTTTAAAACAGTTAAGTCAAAAACTAAAAAAATGATTAAAAAAGAAGTGGCACCACTTAAATCTGTTGAATCAGATACCATTAATCTTGGTAGTAAAGTGAGAGTTCAACTGGGCAATTCTCCAATGAATGCCACAATTACTGAAATTTCTGGCAAAGATATCAGTGTGCAGCTTGACTCAGGCATGATTATTAAAACGCAGCTGCAAAATATTTATTTGTAGCCGCATAAATCGCCGGCAATTAGGTTAAGTGTCGGTAATATTTAATAATATTGTTAGTTCAAAGAAAATTAAATAGGAAATTAATGCATGCAAAAGGTTTTTCGTACCGCTTTCGCCGTTTCTTTAACATTAGGTTTGTCATTTAGCGCAATAGCGTTCGAAAAAATACATACCCCTGAAGAACTCCCTGTTCTTATGCCTGAAGCTCAGCATGCCACGGCTAGCAAGCGTATTACGGCACGATTTACGCGTGCACATTATAAAAAAATCACTATTGATGATGCTTTATCTGCTGAAGTATTTGATCGCTTTATTAAACAACTCGATTATGCACGCAATGTTTTTTTAAGCTCGGATGTCGACAGTTTTAAAAAACACCGTTTTGAATTTGATACCATTTTAACTCGAGGCAAGCTAGCTGTCGCGTATGATATTTATAATGTAAATCTGCAAAGACGTTTAGAGCGTTTTGAATATGCCATTAGCTTGTTAAATACGGAAGGCGATAAAAACCCTTTCGATTTTACCCAAGATGAAGCTTATTCATTTGATCGCGAAGAAGCGCCTTGGCCGGCTAATGAAGCCGAGCTTAATGAATTATGGCGTTTAAAAGTGAAGTCAGATGTTTTGAACTTAACGCTAACCAAGAAAAAATGGCCAAAAATTAAAGAAGTGTTAACCAAACGCTATAATTACGCCATTAAACGATTAAAGCAGAGTGAAAGCGAAGATGCCTTTCAATTAATCATGAATAGTTTTGCGCGTGTGGTCGAGCCGCACACGTCTTATTTATCTCCTCGTAATGCCGAACGGTTTCAAGTTGATATGAACTTATCGTTAGAAGGTATTGGTGCGGAGTTACGTTCAGTTGAGGATTACACCGTTATCCACCGCGTGATTACGGGAGGGCCAGCAGATAAGTCTAAACAAATTAAATCGAAAGACCGTATTGTGGGTGTTGCTCAAGGCAAAGATGATTTTGAAGATGTTATTGGTTGGCGTTTAGACGATGTTGTTGAGCTAATAAAAGGTCCTAAAGGTACTACGGTACGTTTACAAGTATTATCTGGTGACAGTGATGATGAAGCAAATATCACCGTTGTCTCTATTGTTCGCGATATTATTAAATTAGAAGACCGAGCGGCAAAATCTGAAGTTTATCTTCAAAACCCTAATGATCTAGGCAGCAAAAAAATTGGTATTATCACAATACCCAGCTTTTATAACAACTTATCTAACGATGTAAAAAAAGAAATTATCACGCTTAAAGAGCAAGATGTCATGGGTATTATCGTCGATTTACGGGGTAACGGAGGTGGTTCATTACCTGAATCATCACTGTTAACTGGCTTGTTTATTGATGAAGGTCCCGTGGTTCAAATTAGAGATGGTGCAAACCGAGTTGAAGTACAAGGCGATAGGGATGGTATTAGTTATTTTGATGGTCCGCTTACCGTCATGGTTGACCGTTACAGCGCTTCAGCGTCTGAAATATTTTCTGCAGCGATACAAGATTATGGTCGAGGGATTATTATTGGTGAACACACCTTCGGCAAAGGTACTGTACAGCAACATCGTGGTTTAGGACGCGTCTATGATTTGTATGAAAAACCCTTGGGTAGTATTCAATACACCATTGCAAAGTTTTACCGAATTAATGGTGGTAGTACACAACATCGCGGTGTTTTACCTGATATCTCTTTTCCTACAGCAATAGATCCGGAAGAATGGGGTGAAAGTAAAGAAGAAAATGCTTTACCTTGGGATCAAATTCAACGAGCTAAATATACGCAATTAAAGGATCTAACTAAAGATATAGAGTATTTAAATTCACGTTACCTTGAGCGCATAAAAGATAATGTCGAGTTTAATTATTTACTCGAAGATATTCAGATTTATCAAGCAGAAAAAGATGATAAAACGATTTCATTAAACTTTAAAACCCGCCAATCTGAGCGTGAAAAACGTAAAGTAAAACGTTTAGCACGCGTGAATGAGCAACTTGCCGTGTTAGGTAAAGATAAAATAACGGATTTAGATGACTTATCAGATGAACTCGATGATCTAGACCCCTTTTTAGATGAAGCCGCACGTATCACCTTTGATTTTATCTCTTTAGGAAAAACAGCCCCAAAATAGCATGTAAAAATGAATAAAGCCGCCCATTGAGGCGGTTTTGTTGTTTTACTGCATCTCAAGCCCCATTGACCGACCATTATGTCATTACAAGATAAGATTTATATTTTATGTCTGAGTCCAACAAAGAAGTAAATAAAGAAGTAAATAAAAAATTAAATCAACAGCTTTATACAAAACAGCCAACGATGCTAGATGCTTCTATTCCCGTTATAACCTTGATTATCCTGTTAACCATAGCAGTTATCTATTTTGGTGATAACTCATCCTATGGTCCTAATCAAATAGCGTTACTGATTTCTATGGGGGTCGCGGTAGTCATAGGCATTAAAAACGGTTATAGCTGGCCTGAACTTGAACAGGCAATTATTCATGGTATATCACTATCGCTAGGGGCTGTGTTGATTTTATTCGCAGTAGGCTCACTCATTGGTACCTGGTTACTCTCTGGCACAGTGCCAACTATGATTTATTATGGTCTAAAACTATTAGATCCTAGTTGGTTTTATGCGGCCGCGTGTGTCATGTGCGCCGTGGTGTCAATGAGCATTGGTAGCTCATGGACTACAGCCGCAACCATTGGTGTCGCCTTGATTGGTATTGCTCAAGGTCTGGGGTTATCTCCAGCTATAACTGCGGGTGCTGTTATTTCTGGCGCATATTTTGGCGATAAAATGTCTCCATTATCTGAGACAACCAATTTAGCTCCAGCTATTGCGGGTAGTGAATTATTTGCCCATATTCGTTATATGTTTTGGACCACAATGCCCTCTATTGCTACCGCGTTAATACTTTTTATATTTTTAGGGTTAAACGAAACAAGCATGAGTAATGTTCAGTCAATTGAGTTATTAAGTCAGCAACTTGCTGAGCAATTTAACATTTCTTTAGTTAATTTAATGCCATTAGTGGTCTTACTTGCTTTAGCAATGAAAAAAGTTCCTGCGTTTCCAGCCGTTGCGATTGGCGCAATAATTGGCGCTGTCTGGGCGGTAATATTTCAACAAGAGCTTATCTTACGTTTAGCCGCGAGTGGCTCAGATGCCTTAACTGCAAATATTATCGTAGTATGGACGGCATTTTTTGATGGTGTTAGTATTGAAACGGGTAATAGTGGCTTAAATGACTTACTCAGCGGAGGTGGCATGTCGAGTATGTTAAATACTGTTTGGTTAATCATGTGTGCGCTAAGCTTTGGTGCTGTATTAGAGCATTTAGGTATGCTGAAAAAGTTTGTCGAGGTCATCTTAGCATCAGCTAAGTCTACGGGCAGTTTAATTGCCAGTACTGTTGCCACCTGTATTGGGACAAATATATTAACGGCGGATCAGTACATGGCCATTGTTATGCCCGGTCGCATGTATAAAGAAGAGTATGCGCGCAGAGGCTTAGACCCTTTAGTATTAAGTCGTACACTTGAGGACTCGGCTACTATTACGTCACCGCTTATTCCTTGGAATACCTGTGCAGTTTATATGTCGGGTGTTCTCTTGGTGAATCCACTCGATTATATCTATTATTGTTTCTTTAATTGGATTAACCCTATCTTAGCGGTTGTTTACGGTTTTATAGGTTTCAATATAAAGCATATTACCAAAGACGCTTGTTCAAAAGCGAAAGCTTAACTTTTATCTCTTAACTTTTATAACGCAAGTAGGCTCTACTATGTCATCTATTCCACAAGATACCGCACCACGATTTTTAGCAGATTACCGCCCCGCTGACTTTAGTATTAATACCGTAAACTTAACCGTTTATTTAGATGACACCTGTAGCAAGGTCATTAGTAAGTTGACGGTAAAAAAACAGGGTGAGAGTCAACAAGCGCTACAACTTAATGGTGAGCATTTAACGTTAGTGTCATTAGTGCTTGATAACCAGACATTGAATAAAGACCAATATCAACTCAGTGATAGCCTCTTAACTATCCCCGCAACTAGCTTACCTGCTAACGACTACTTTAGTCTCATTATTACCACAGAGATTAATCCACAAGATAATACGGCCTTAGAAGGTTTGTTTAAGTCGGGTGATGCTTTTTGTACGCAATGTGAAGCAGAAGGTTTTCGCCGAATTAGCTATTACCTTGATCGACCTGATGTGATGGCAACATTTACCACTAAGATTATTGCAGATAAGACCTTATATCCGTATTTATTATCTAATGGAAATAAAGTGGCCGTAGGTGATTTAGCCAATAATCAACATTTTGTCACTTGGCATGATCCCTTCCCAAAGCCTTGTTATTTATTTGCCTTAGTTGCCGGGGATTTTGACTTACTAGAAGATAAATTTACTACTATGTCAGGGCGTGAAGTTACCCTCGAAATTTTTGTTGATAAGGGAAATTTGACTAAAGCTCAACATGCCATGGCATCACTGCAAAAATCAATGGTGTGGGATGAAGAAACGTTTGGCCTTGAGTATGATCTAGATATTTACATGATTGTCGCGGTAGATTTTTTCAATATGGGCGCGATGGAAAATAAAGGCTTAAATGTTTTTAATTCAAAATTCGTACTGGCAGATAGTCAATGTGCAACGGATAGTGACTATTTTAATATTGAAGCGGTTATCGCTCATGAATATTTTCATAACTGGACGGGCAACCGTGTCACTTGCCGTGATTGGTTTCAACTGAGTTTAAAAGAAGGTCTGACGGTTTTTAGAGATCAACAATTTAGCGCTCAAATGCATTCAAGTGCTGTCACACGTATACAAAATGTGCGGGTATTACGTTCACAACAGTTTGCTGAAGATGCTGGTCCTATGGCGCATCCAATTCGACCTGAAAAAGTTCTTGAGATGAATAATTTTTATACCTTAACCGTCTACGAAAAAGGCTCAGAAGTAATTCGTATGTTGCATACGTTAATTGGTGTTGATAAATTCCGACAAGGAATGGACTTATACTTTTCTCGTTTTGATGGCATGGCCGTAACCTGTGATGATTTTATTAACGCGATGAGTGAGGCAAGTGGTAAAGATTTATCACAATTTAAGTTATGGTATAGCCAATCAGGTACGCCTGTCATTAAAGTTCAAGAGACTTTTGATTCACACGCTAATGTTTATACCCTAACCTTATCGCAGCAATCACCGATAACTAAAAAACAACCAAATCCGCATGCCCTTCATATTCCAATTAAGATTGAATTGATCAGTGAAGGTACTGACAAATCACTTCAAAATGAATTGTTAGAGTTAACGCAAACAGAACAAAGCTGGCAGTATAGTGGCTATACTCGCAAGCCTACTTTAGCAATGCTTGGCGATTTTACCGCCCCAGTGAAGCTCGCTTTTGAACAAGACGATGCCAGTTTGTTAACTATTATGAAGCAAGCTGATAATAGTTTTTGTCGTTGGGATGCAGGGCAAAAATTATTCATGTCCTATATACAACAATTAACATTTAATACGGATTACGTTATTCCTGATGCGTTAATTATTGCCATCAATGAAATATTATTGGGTAACGAAGACCGCGCTTTCATTGCTGAGCAAATATCATTACCTAGTTTTGATGAAGCCGCTGGCTTAATGGTAGATGTTGAACCCATAGCCCTTATTGAGGCGATAAAAACTCTTGCTCTTTTCATCGCTAATGGCAGCCAAAAACAATTAATTGCTAGCTATCAATCCTGTCAGCAGAAAAGTGAACAACACGGCGACGTCGCGAATAGAACATTGAAAAATGTTTGTTTAACCTATTTAAGCCGCTTACCTGAATATCACTATTTAGTCACCGAGCAATTTAAACAAGCTACGGATAATAATAATGATGCAGCCCAAGAGAATATGACGGATAGTTTGGCGGCGTTAAGCTGTTCGGCAAAATATAATTTAGCTAATTTAACGGCGCAGTTACATCATTTTGAACAAAAGTGGCAAAAGACCACATTAGTGATGGATAAGTGGTTTGCTTTAAGTGCTAGCATAGTGAGTGATGATATATTCTCTCAACTGGCTGTGTTACTTGAACACCCGCAATTTAGTTTGAAGAATCCTAACAGAGCGCGTGCGTTAATTGGCGCTTTTGCGATGAATAACCCTAAATACTTTCATTGTAAAACAGGACGTGGCTATCATTTCTTAGCAGATCAAATTGCAAAGTTAAATGAAATCAATCCACAAGTTGCTTCACGATTGATTACACCGCTCATTCAATATAAAAGTTTCGCGCCTGCTCATCAAAAACTAATGAAAAAAGTGTTGCTTGGTTTACAAGCGTTACCCAATGTATCAAACGATTTAAAAGAAAAACTTGATGCGGCATTAACGGTCTAAAAAAGTATCTTACTAGGATCATAACTTGTGAGTAACGTGCTTGTTTTTAAATGAGCATGTTACGATTAAAACGATGAAATATTACTTTTCTATTAAAATAACGGCTGATGAATTTCTTCCTTACTATAAAGGGACAATTTTAAATGTTATCGTCACAACAAACCGAGGTATTAAGGTTCAGTTTCCTGCCATGCACTTAAGAAAATACCTTACTATCAGTGGTATTCAAGGTAATTTTTGTTTACAAACACAACATAATAAATTTTTATCTCTATCAAGAATCAAATGATTTTCACAGACTTAAGCTTTAGTCGAGTAAAAACTTTAAACGAATGCCTGACTATTTTTACTCGCTATGGACATCAGAAATGTATACTAATGAACGTTATTTCATGAACTTATAAAAAAATACAGTTTTATTGGTTTTTGGTTTTAAACGCCAGTTTTAAACAAGTCATTTAAATACCTCCCTTATTTAGTGAAACTCCTTGAAAAATAGAGCTTTAACTCCTATATTTAGGCTTGCCACCAAAGTGGAATGATGTAATTATTGCTGCAGTAAAAGAAGTATAAAAAAATAATAGCTTTTGATTACACACAATATAGACGAACTTTAGGTGATGTTTTTTTTTGCCTCAAGTTCTAAATAGGGGAGAGATTTAGATGAAAAACATGCCTCAAAATGGCTTTGCCAAAACACCTTTAGCGGTAGGCGTTGCTGCCGCACTGTCAATAGCCGTATTAAGCTCTGTGGTTAATACTGCTCAAGCTGCAAGGTGGGAGTTCGGTGATGTAGAGATTAGCTTTGACTCTACTTTTAGCCTTGGTTCAAGCTGGCGCGTAGAAGATAGGAATTGGAATGACAATATTGGTAAATCGAATAATGAGAATAATGGCTTAGATTTTAGCAGCTATAAAGTCTATGCCCCCAATCCTATTAAAGAAGATATTTGGGCACAAGGCGCAGGTGGATACTCTACTAATGGTGATAAGGGCAATCTGAATTATAACTCAGGTGAAAGCTTCTCTAAAATATTTAAGGGGGTACATGAATTAAATGTTCATTATCAAAATGTTGGTGTCTTTGTTCGTGGTATGTATTTTTATGATTATGCTATGATGAAAGAAGACCGCGCATGGTCTAACCCGCTTACAGGTATTGTTTTCGACCCGTGTCGAGATAGTGAAGCAAAAAAACAAGTTTGTCAGGATGTTCGTTTACTTGATGCCTATATCTATGGTGATTTTGAAATAGGTGAAATGCCTTTATCCGTTCGATTGGGTGACCAAGTTATTAGCTGGGGTGAAAGTGCGCTTATTTCTCACGGTATTAGTGAAATCAACCCAGTAGATATTGCACGTTTACGCGCCCCTGGCTCGGAACTTAAAGAAGCCTTTATTCCTTTTGGTGTTTTATGGGGCTCTTTAGGTGTTACTGATAACTTTAATGTTGAAATGTTCTATCAATATAGTTGGGAAAAGACCATTCTCCCACCGCCGGGTAGTTACTTTTCCACCAATAATTTTGCTGGAGATGGCGGACAATACAATAATGTTCAGCTTGGCTTCGGTGGTAATCCAGATATGAATTTAGATTACCTAATGGCTGGACTAAATGAAATAGGTGCAAATGTTGTAAATGGTAATATCTCGACAGCACAAGCAGGAGGAATGTATTCGGCTTATGTCGCTAACATAAACTTAAGAGCACCGGGCAAAAAAGCTGAAAATGAACCTGATGATGGTGGCCAATACGGGTTGCGTTTATCATGGTTTTTACCTGAGCTAAATGATACCGAGGTCAGTTTATATTATGTAAATTACCATAGTCGCCGACCTATTTTTTCAGGTGTCACTGCCGACTTTAGTAGTGATAGCATTGGCAATGATATTGGTATGCTCGCCAGCACTACGATTACTGAAGATAACTATACCGATTTAAATAGCTTCTCTCGTGTTGAACTGGATTATCCAGAAGATATAAAAATGTATGCCTTAAGCTTTAATACGGCATTAGGTACCACAGCCTTTGCTGGTGAAGTGAGTTACCGTAAAGATGAACCGTTACAAATTGACGATGTTGAGCTGCTTTTTGCTGCGGTACCACAGCAGCTTGCTAATACCGGTAGTGCAGCTTACGCGGCTTTAGATGGTATATCGCAAATGGTTGACGCTTCAGGGCAACCCTATGGCTCTGGAGTTTATGCAGCCGGTTATATTCTTTCTGATACCGTACAAGCACAAATGACCTTAACACAATTATTTGGTCCAACATTGGGCGCAAGTCAATTTGTTGGTTTGATTGAAGTGGGCGGCATAAATATTAATGACATGCCTGATGAAAATGTATTACGTTTGAATGGACCCGGTACTGATCGTAGCGGTGGTATTGCAAGTAGCCCAGGTTTAAATCTTGCCATACAAGGTGGTGTCGAGCAAAATCCATTTCCAACTGAATTTGCGTGGGGCTATCGTGCCGTAGCTAAATTGCAATATAATAATGTCATTGCGGGTATTAATATGGCACCAAGTATAGTTTTCTCGCATGATGTTAAGGGGATTACACCGGATCCCTTATTTATGTTTATTGAAGAGCGAAAATCAGTGTCACTTGGTGTATCCTTTGATTATCAAAGCCGCTGGTCTGCCGATATAAAATATAATGGATTCTTCGGTGGTGTTGGCACGACTAACCGGATGGAAGATCGCGATTATGTTTCCATCAGCATCAAATATTCAATTTAATTTAAGGCATAAATCATGAGAAATAACATGAATAAAGTCACCCTAATATCATTAATTTTAACTACGGTTCTATCGACAGGCGCTTTAGCTAAAATATCGAGTGAAGAAGCGGCAAAACTGTCGTCAGAGTTAACGCCGATGGGGGCAATACGATCGGCCAATAAAGATGGAAGCATTCCTGAGTGGACCGGTGGCATAACTACATTTCCGGCAGGATATACGGTAGGCGATCATCACGTTGACCCCTATCCTAATGATAAAATAAAATTTACCATTACCGCAAAAAATATTGCCGATTACCAGACATTGTTAACACCAGGTCAAATTAAATTATTTGAGACCTATCCTGATACTTATAAAATGAATGTCTATCAAACACACCGAAGTGCGTCTTATCCAGAGCATGTCTATCAAGCCGTGAGAGACAACAGCATAAAGGCAGAGTTAATTGAAGGAGGCAATGGTATTAAGCATGCGGCGGTGGGCATTCCTTTTCCTATTCCCGCGAATGGTTTAGAAGCTATTTGGAACCACATCCTGCGTTATCGTGGTGAAAGTGTTGTTCGTCAAGCGGGACAAGCTTCACCAACGGCCTCAGGTAGCTATACCTATGTTGGTTTGAAGGAAACGTTAATGTTACCTTATAATGTTAAAGGGGCAGTCCCAGAAGAATTAGAAAAAACGAATATTCTATTTAAGTTTAAACAAAAGATCACTGAGCCTGCACGTCTAGCGGGTACGGCATTACTTGTTCATGAAACCATGGATCAAATTAAAACACCGCGTCAAGCATGGACCTATAACACAGGTCAACGTCGTGTTCGTCGAGCACCCAACGTTGCTTATGATGCACCAGGTACCGCATCAGATGGCTTAAGAACGACTGATGATTTTGATATGTATAATGGCGCGCCAAATCGATATAACTGGACGTTAAAAGGCAAACAAGAGTTGTTAATTCCCTACAATGATTACCGACTGCATAGTGATGAAGTTAAATACGATGATATAATACAAGCGGGTCATATTAATCCTGAATTAGTACGTTATGAAAAACACCGAGTTTGGGTGGTTGAGGCTAATCTCAAAGAAGATACTCGTCATATTTATAAAAAGCGTGTTTTTTATATTGATGAAGATAGTTGGCAGATCGTTGTGACTGATATTTATGATAATCGTGATGAACTTTACCGTGTTGGTATTTCTCATACTATAAATTATTATGAAGTACCGACATTATGGTCAACCTTAGATGTATTTCATGATATTCAATCACGTCGTTATATTGCTTTAGGCTTAGATAACGAAACGAAGATGTATGATTTTTCACAAAAAATGAATGACCGAGATTTTACACCCGCAGCGTTAAGGCGAGAAGGTCGTAGGTAATAGCAACAATAATGTTCAACAATTAAACGGCTAACAATAGTTAGCCGTTTTTTGAATTGGTTTTACCATTAAAAAAACTATTGAGAGGTGTTATGCGTTTATTCGTTACTTGTGTTTTAACCTTGATTCTTTGTCTCCCTGCTGCTTTTGCTGATAATTCAGCGATGCTAACTACTTCTCCTGCAATGAAGTCAGCGTTAGCAAGTAAATCATTATTGTTAGATATAGCGCTTGTTGGTGAAGACAAAGTGGTAACCGTTGGGCATCACGGGCATATTTTACTTTCGAGTGATGGAATAAGTTGGCAACAAAGCAATGTTCCTGTTCAAGCAACGTTAACTAGCGTCTTTTTTTTAAATGACCAGCTAGGGTGGGCGGTAGGTCATGATGCTACAATATTACACAGTAACGATGGAGGGTTGAATTGGCAAATACAGCAATTTCTACCCGCATTAGAAAAGCCCCTGTTTGATATTTATTTTAAAAATAGTCAACAAGGTATAGCTGTTGGTGCTTATGGTCAGATTTATCGTAGTGAAAATGGCGGTAAAACCTGGCAAGCCGAGTTTCATCAAGAGTTGTTGTTAGCCGATGACATCGAATACTTAGATGAACTCAGATCAGAAGATGAAGCCGCATACCTTGATGAAATTTCTTTTATTCTGCCGCATTTTAACGACATCGTTGCAGAGGGTAATGCTTTATTTCTTTTAGGGGAAGCAGGCTTCTTAGCCAAAAGCACTGACTATGGCATAACTTGGCAACAGTTTGATAGCTTCTATCAGGGTTCATTTTTCTCTTTTGCACGCACTCAAAGCGGAAGCTTTTTAGTTGCAGGTCTGCGTGGTCACGTTTTTCGTGCTGTTTTTGATAATATGACTAACACTAAAAAAACCGTAGCGCAATGGCATGAAATTGCCACGGATACCACAGCATTATTAAATGATTTTGTTTTTGCTAACGACGAACGAATTTTTATTTTAGGTAACAATGGTACCTTGCTTGTTAGTACAGATGATGGAGAACACTTTAGTAAAATGTCTCAACAAGATGGTAAATCCCTGATCGCTGGAGTGTGGTTTAAAGGGAAATTATTAGCGGTGTCAGATGTAGGGGTAAAAGTACTTGATTTACCTAAAGAGTGATAATTGATTAGCTAAAAAACAGCTAATATAAAAATTTTAATTCAAGACATTATAATAAAGTTTGGAATGTATTAACTATGAAAACTTCTCTGTCTAGTCGTATTGAAATGGCTTTATTTCGCCATAAACTGCTTGTGCTAATGTTATTTGTTATCACCAGTGTATTCTTCCTTTTTCAAGCTACACATATTAAACTTGATGCTTCGTTTACTAAAAACATCCCTTTAAATCATGAGTATATGAAAACATACCTAAAGCACAGGGAAAATTTTGGTGGTGCTAATAATATACTTATCTCGGTTTGTGATGTTAAGGGTGATATTTTTAATGAGGTTTTTTTTAAGGCTTTAAAAGGTGTACATGACAAACTCTTCTTTATCCCGGGTGTTGATAGGATCCAAGTTAAATCACTTTTTTCACCTAGTACTCGTTTTGTTGAGGTGGTAGAGGATGGTTTTGCTGGTGGTCCCGTTATTCCTGCAGATTTTCAACCCTCTTCACAAGGCCTTAGTGTTGTTAAGGGCAATATAGAGAAGGCTGGTATTGTTGGTAGTATTGTTGCTGACGATTATAGTTGTGCCATGGTAAAGGCTGCTTTATTAGAGTTTAATCCTGATACGGGAGAAAAATTAGATATCCTAGGTATCGCTGATAAATTAGAAGTGGAAATACGTCAGACCTTTGAAAATAATAATATTAGTGTTCATATTATTGGCTTTTCTAAAATGGTTGGTGATGTTGCCGAAGGAGCCAAAGGGGTGGTGTTATTCTTCGCTCTTGCAATCGCTATTACCGTGGTGATGGTGTACCTTTTTTGTCATTCAATTCGTTTAACCCTTCTGCCAATAGTTTGCTCTCTGATCGCGGTCATTTGGCAAATGGGCATGTTATCAAGCCTTGGCTTTGGCCTTGATCCTATGTCGATATTAATCCCTTTTTTAGTTTTCGCTATTGGCGTCAGTCATGGTGTGCAGATGATTAATTCTGTGGTGAAGAAAGTTGCCGCAGGCTTGACACCTGTTTCAGCATCGCAAGCAAGTTTTCGAGCCTTGTTGATCCCTGGAGGAGTCGCATTATTATCTGACACCGTTGGCTTTCTAACCCTGCTATCTATTGATATTGGTATTATTAAGGAGCTAGCTATCACTGCCTCAATAGGTGTGGCAATGATTATATTGACTAACCTTATTTTATTACCGCTATTACTTTCTTATACGAAAATAAAAGTGAATGCCAAAGTTGGACGAATTAGTGAAGAAAGCCATGTTTGGACCTTTATCGCCAGTTTTGCTAAAAAAGGGCCTGCAAGGATCATACTCTTTTTTACCACCATTTTATTTATCGTTGGCTTATATCAAGGTCAAGGGCTTAAAATTGGTGAATTACATGCGGGAGCGCCTGCTCTGCATGAATCTTCACGTTATAATCAAGATACTTTTTTAATCACTGATAGGTATGCCATAAGTGTCGACTATATGTCTGTTATTATTGAGACAACGCCTAATGCCTGTACCTATTACGATATTATGTCAACAATAGAGCGCTTCCAGTGGCAGATGGAAAATGTCGCGGGTGTACAATCCGCAGTCAGTTTAGCCTCTATTTCTAAACTGGTTAATGCGGGTTATAATGAAGGTAACGCTAAGTGGCGTGTTATCCCGCGTAATCAACAAACTTTAGTGCAATCAATCGCCCGTGTTCCCTCTTCTAGTGGTCTTTTAAATAATGATTGTAGTGTCATGCCTGTCATTTTGTTTTTAGATGATCACAAAGCACAAACGATTAACACTGTTATTGCTGCGGTTAAAACCGCCGCTGTAGAGCTTGGCAGTGAACAAGTGCAATTTAAATTGGCGTCAGGTCCTGTTGGTGTCATGGCTGCAACCAATGAAGCCGTAGCAGAGGCACAATTACCTATGATGTTGTATGTATACGGTGCCGTGATCATCTTATGTTTAATTAGCTTTAGAAGTATCAGAGCGACACTGGTGGTCGTTGTACCCTTGTATGTGGTTTCTACGTTAGCTCAGTGGTTAATGACGGTACTTGATATCGGTTTAACGGTTTCTACTTTACCTGTTATTGCTTTAGGCGTTGGTATCGGTGTTGATTATGGTATCTATATTCTTTCAACGATGAGCGCTAAGCTTAAAGAAGGTATGAGTGTGCACCATGCGTACCTTGCCGCATTGAAAGAACGAGGTAGTGCGGTTCTCATTACGGGGTTAACACTGGCAATTGGTGTTTCTACTTGGTTCTTTTCAGATTTAAAGTTTCAGGTCGATATGGGGATATTATTAACCTTCATGTTTTTAGTTAATATGTTGGCCGCTATCATCATTTTACCTGCACTCTCAGCTTTTTTATGGTCAGATAAAGCTCAGGATGAGATAAAGTGAGTAGCTAAGTTTTTATCAAGAAAAACGTCCGTACAGACAAAAGCACTTAATTAAATACAGCCTTGTATTATTAAGTGCTTTTTTATGGCGATAATTAAGAAAACACCGCTATTACTATATATTCACTATCAGAACTTAGATTGATACCAACAACAAAAAAAACACAAAAAAATACAAAAAAATCATTCGTTAACACTGAAATTCATTCATAAAATTCATTAATTAGTCTATGCTGATATATGAAATATAGACAATGAAAAATACCCCTTTTTCTGATACTAATTTCATTAAGTAATTGATCCTTTTTGCGGGTTTAAATACACCCAGGCATCGTTGAACTCAATGCTAATAGCAAGCTTTAACATTGAGTGCCTTGCTCTGCACTGTTTTTCTACGCCGATAAGATCACAAACGTAATAAAAAGGGTATATGTTTTGATTAAAACGTATACCCAGTTCTAACCCGCTTTCTTTTTAAAGGTAACACCTATGGCATTAGCAAATGGTTCATCCTCAGTTTTACTTAGTAATGTTGCAAAGTTAATTCATCAAAAAGTAGATGATAATACTGGTCTTTTAATTGAGCAATTCGCCAATTTACTTTATGGAAATATGTCCTCTTTAGATCTTGATGATCGCAATGATAGTGATATGTATGGAGCTGTACTGAGTTTATGGAGCTTATTAAATGAGCATAAAGATGATGCTCCTGTTATTCATGTTTTTAATCCATCGGTAAGTGAAAATGGCTGGAAATCAAGTCATACTATTATTGAAGTGATCATTATGGATATGCCATTTTTAGTGGACTCTATCCGCATAGCTTTAAACCGTTTAGGTTTATCTCCACATCTAATGTTAACGGCTCCCATTAAAATTTTGCGTGATAATAAGCTTGAAGTGATTGAGTTGGCCTCTATCATTGATACCAAAATAAAAGCAAGCTCAGAAGAAACTGTCTTCTTAATTGAAATAGATCGTCAAGCCAAACAAGACGAATTAGATGCTATCAAGCGCAGTTTACTTTCAGTCGTTGAAGACATTAAATTAACCGTGGTGGATTGGCAGCCCATGTTGTCTCGTTTAAAAAAAGTCATTACGCATGTTGAAAATTCAGAGTATCCAGGGTCAACATTAAATAAAGAAGATACCTTAGGCTTTTTAAACTGGATTTATGCTAATAATTTTACCTTAATGGGTTATCGTTATTATGAGATTAAAGCGATTAAAGGAGATATATCGTTAGATGCTAATATTGAATCTAGTCTCGGCATAATGAAAAATTCTCAAGGCCCAAAGTCACTGTTAGTCTCGAGTTTAAACGAAGCTGGGCGTAAGTTAGCCCTAGGTGAAGAGCACCTTGTTATAACTAAAACTAATTCAAAGTCTCGCGTTCACCGTCCAGCGCAGCTAGATTATATTGGCGTTAAGCGTTTTGATGGTAAAGGAAATGTTATTGGTGAGTACCGTTTTATTGGGCTTTTTGGCTCAGCTTATTACACCAAAAGTGCGTTAGACTTACCCCTTATTAGTTCTAAAATCTTAGCTGTTTGTGACGCATCACTTTTTGCGAGTAGCACCCATAACTACAGAGCACTCATTAATATATTAGAAACTTACCCAAGAGATGAAATATTACAGTCTTCAGTAGATGAGTTACTTCACATTGCCATGGGTATTCTGCAAATGCAGGAGCGTGACTATACCGGTTTATTTCTCCGTCGAGATACCTTTGGTCGCTTTTATTCTTGTATGGTTTATGTACCGAGAGAACATTATAACACTCAGTTGCGCATTAAGACTCAACAACTTTTGCAAGACGTATTTAATAGTACTGAGGACGTAGAATTCACGACCTTCTTCTCAGAGTCTTTTCATGCAAGAACCCACTACATTGTTCGGGTGAATTCAACGAAAGAAGATATCGATGTGAAAGAAATTGAAAAGAATTTAAATGAAGCAGCCCGTAATTGGGATGACAAATTAACGAGTGCTTTAGGTGCTAATCATGGTGAAACTGAAGCGAAGGCCTTAAGTCGAAAATATGTGAAATTCCCCCAAGCGTATAGAGATGACGTTTTACCCGGTTCGGCTATTGTTGATATCGAAAAGATGGAAAAGTTAAATGTTGATGGTGACTTGGAAATGCTTTTTTATCAGCCACTTGAAGAGAAAGCAGGTAGCCGTTTTGTAAAACTAAAATTATTCCATAAAGGTGAACCAATCTACTTAAGTGATGTTTTGCCAATGCTGGAAAACTTTGGTTTACGTGTCATAGGTGAAAGGCCCTATGCCATTAAAACCACCGAAGAAGAAACAAGTTGGATCTTGGACTTTTCTATGTTTTTTACAGGTGAAGGTAAGTTTGACGTTTCCAAAGTTAAAACACTTTTCCAAGATGCTTTTGCTAAGGTATGGCATGGTGATTTAGAGGATGATGGTTTTAATCGCTTAATTCTCGGTGCTGGTATTGAAGGCCGTGCCGTATCTATTCTACGTGCTTTTGCTAAATATGAGCGCCAAATTGTTGGGAGGTTTAGTCAAACCTATATTGAAAATACATTTTCACGGCATCCTAATATGGCTAAATTATTGATTAATTTATTTGTATTGATATTTGATCCCAAAAGCAAGTTAAGCCCGACTGGAAAAGATAAAGCAAAGGCCAAACTATTAGCCGAGATTGAAAGCTCACTTGACAATGTTGATAATTTAGATGATGACCGCATTATCCGACGCTTTGTTGAAATGATTAATGCCACCATTCGCACCAACTATTTCCAAATGGATCCTTTAAAAGGGCATAAATCATATCTTTCATTTAAAATGCTTCCTGAGATGATAAGCGAAATGCCTCAGCCAATACCTAAATTTGAAATTTTTGTGTATTCACCACAAATTGAAGGGGTGCATTTACGAGGAGGTAAGATCGCACGAGGTGGCTTACGTTGGTCGGATAGAAGTGAAGATTTTCGGACAGAAGTGCTTGGTTTAGTGAAAGCGCAGCAAGTTAAAAATACCGTTATAGTACCGGTTGGTGCTAAAGGTGGTTTTGTTTGTAAACAGTTGCCTGAAGGCACACGTGAAGAAATATTTGCCGCAGGAAAAGAATGTTATCGTACCTTTATTCGTGCTTTATTAGATATTACCGATAACATCATTGATGGGGAAGTTGTGCCACCCAAAGATGTCGTACGTTTAGATGGCGATGATGCTTATTTAGTGGTTGCTGCAGACAAAGGTACGGCAACTTTTTCAGATGTTGCTAATGCAATATCTGAAGAATATAACTTTTGGTTAGGTGATGCTTTTGCCTCTGGTGGTAGTGTCGGTTATGATCATAAAGTCATGGGAATTACGGCAAAAGGCGCGTGGGAATCTGTGAAACGTCACTTTCGCGAAATGGATATTGATTGTCAAAGCACAGATTTTACCTGTATCGCCATTGGTGACATGGCTGGGGACGTCTTTGGTAATGGCATGTTGCTATCAAAACATACACTTTTACAAGCTGCCTTCAATCACATGCATATTTTTATAGACCCTAGCCCAATAGCGGAAACTTCTTATTTAGAACGAGAACGTTTATTTGCTCTGCCTGCCTGTACTTGGGATGATTATAACAAAACCCTTATTTCAAAAGGAGGGGGGGTTTTTAGCCGTCACGTTAAATCAATTAAGTTAACGCCTGAAATTAAGAGAATGCTCGGTACACAAAAGCAAAAAATGGCACCGACTGATTTAATACAAGCCATCTTAACCATGGAAGTCGATCTGCTGTGGAATGGTGGTATTGGTACTTATGTTAAGAGTAGCAATGAAAGCCACTTAGAAGTAGGGGATAGGGCTAACGATATTTTACGAATTAATGGTGTTGATTTACAAGCCAAGGTTATTGGTGAGGGGGGAAACTTAGGCTTTACCCAACTGGGTCGTATTGAGTATGCAGCTAAAGGTGGGCGTATTAATACTGATGCGATAGATAATGTCGGTGGTGTTGACTGCTCAGATAATGAAGTCAATATTAAAATACTACTCAATAACTTAGTGAAAAATGGTGATTTAACGGTTAAACAACGTAACAAGCTACTTTACGATATGACCGATGAAGTAGGGCGAATTGTCATTGAAGATTGTTACCGCCAAACACACTCTTTGTCTATTATCGCCATGCGTAGCGTGAACCTGTTAAGAGAACAAGTTCGCTTTATACAAAATCTTGAACGGTCTGGACAGTTAAATCGTGCCTTGGAATTTATTCCGGATGATGAAGAAATTGCGGATAGGTTATCCCAGAGCAAAGGCTTAACTCGCCCCGAACTCTCCGTTTTACTTGCTTATAGTAAAATGGTATTAAAAGGAGATTTAGTTCATGATGAGATTACTGATAACCCTTACCATAATAACTTATTAGTCGCCGCGTTCCCTAAACAACTACGTGACAAATATCAAAATGAAATGCAACAGCATCCATTACGTGCTGAAATTATTGCTACCAAGCTTGCGAATAAAATTGGTAATGACATGGGTTTTAACTTTGTTCATCGTATGCAAGAAGAAACTGGGGCAAGTGTTGCTGAAATAGCGAATTGTTATACGATTGCGAGTACTGTCTTTGAGTTAGGTGATTTTTGGAATTTCATTGACGCGCTAGATAACCAAATATCAACGGCTATTCAAACTGATATGTTATACCAATATCGCCGGACAGTTAGACGTGTTACTCGTTGGTTTCTACGTCATCGTAATAAGTCACTATCAATTGCTGATTCGATTGCTTTGTATCAACCGACCTTTAAAACTTTAGCAGAGCAGTTACCCAACTTCATGGTCAGTGATGAAATCTCAGTTTTAGAAAACGTTACTAATGACTTAATTGAGGAGGGTGTCCCTATTGTTGTTGCGAAGAGAGTTTCGCATTTAAGCACGTTATTCTCGACCATGGATATTGCTGAAATAACGCGTGAAAATAATTGTACGATTGAACAAGCAGCAAGTTTATATTTTAATCTTGGTGCTCGCCTTGAACTTCACTGGTTCTTAGAACAAATAAGCTTACAACCCGTTGCAAACCACTGGCAAGCACTTGCTCGTGCATCATTTAGAGAAGAGTTAGATTGGCAACAACGTTCTTTAACTTCCGTTGTTTTACGCTGTCAATGTGATGTAAAAACTGACGATTTAGAGCAATTAATTACTGATTGGATTGTTACTAATAAGCAGCCACTTGATCGTTGGAAGAGCATTTTAGCAGACTTTAAAGTAGGGCAGTCTCATGATTTTGCTAAATTCTCAGTGGCATTACGTGAATTAATGTTATTGAGCTTAAATTGTCAGCCCGTTTCGGCAAAATAAAGCTCTCAACTTAAATGCTGCGCAATGAAAGTTATAAGAGCATAAAATAGTCAATGACAAATTATGCACAGTGATAATAGTTTAGCCGTTATTAAGGCCATTTTACGTAACCAATAGCTAGCTATTGGTTATACCAATCCCATTAATTATGTGTTCATTCCTACTTGCTTAAATCACCCATTACATTGTTATTTATTTAATAATTAGAACAACGAGTATTAAAATAAATGCCTTGTACTGGGCAATTTTTCCTACGGTTAAAATAGACCAACTAATTAGCGGAATTGGTATTACAAAGGTAACGCTGGTAGCGGTTAAAATAGTTTTATTGTGTATTATGCTTATCCAGTTTCAGAAAATATAAGTTTATAGAGACAAAGCTAGTACGCATATTGTAATAATCATCTTAACTGGTAAAATCCTCGCTTAGCGAGGATTTTTATTTTCCAATGATTAAAATAAACCGAGGTATTATGTTTTATCCAGCCATTCGTAAAGTACTTTTTCAGTTTAACCCTGAAACCATTCATGACTTAACCATTACCGGCTTAAAAGCAATGGGTAAATCACCCTTGAGTATTTTTTATAAGCAGCGCGTACAAGATAAACCTATAACGGTTATGGGAATAAATTTCCCTAATCCAGTCGGTTTGGCCGCTGGTCTTGATAAAAATGGTGAGTGTCTTCATGCCTTTTCAGAGATGGGTTTTGGTTTTGTAGAAGTTGGCACCGTAACACCACGGCCGCAACCGGGTAATGACAAGCCACGTATCTTTAGGCTACAAAAAGCCAAGGCGATTATTAACCGTATGGGCTTTAACAATAAAGGTGTTGATTACTTAGTATCACAAGTACAAGCAGCTAACTTTAAAGGTGTTTTGGGTATTAATATTGGTAAAAATAAAGATACGCCCGAAGAAAATGCCAAAGATGACTATCTGCACTGTATGCGTAAGGTTTATGATTTAGCGACATATATCACCATTAACATATCATCTCCCAACACCCCAGGCTTACGTGCTCTGCAATACGGTGATGCATTAGATGAATTACTACTGGCGCTAAAGTCTGAACAGACCCTCCTAACTGAAAAGTATGGTAAATATATACCGCTCACCGTTAAAATAGCACCAGATTTAACCGCAGATGAAATTAAATCTATCGCTAAATCTTTAATTGATAATAATATAGATGGCGTTATTGCAACTAATACCACGTTATCTCGTGAGGGTGTTGAAAATCTGGACTTTGGTGATGAGCAAGGTGGCTTAAGTGGGCAACCGATTAAAGATAAAAGCACTCAAGTCATTAAATTGTTAAGTGAAGCCCTTGGTAATAAATTACCTATTATCGGTGTAGGTGGTATCGCATCAAGCGATGATGCGAATGAGAAACTGCAAGCAGGGGCAAGTTTGATACAAATTTATACCGGCTTTATTTATCAAGGACCACCGTTAGTGAAAAATATTGTTAATGGTTTATAATGACTTCTCTAACGGCTTTGGATTTGTTATCTTTAAGAGTAACCGAAACCCCTATTAACAAAGAGAGAGCAAATAGATGAAAAATATTAATAAAAGTGTTTTAGTCATAACTATTTTAGCCAGTCTACTTGCTGCTACAGCGAGCGTAGCTAAGCCAGCGAGTTCTGAAAAACACGCAGCTAAAGCCACTGAATTACGTCAATCCGTATTTAAGCTACTTGGCAGTAATATGGGTACATTAGGTGCAATGGCCAAGGGTAAAATTCCACTTGATGCCAAGATTGTTGAAAAAAATGCAACACGTATTAATCAACTCTCTTTAATGATTGCAGATTATAGCCGTACTGATACCTCTAAATTCGACGTAAAAACTGAAGCTTTAGATAAAGTTTGGCAAGATTTTACACACTATATTGAAGATGCTGATAAATTGGTGTTAGCGTCAGCAGATTTAATTGTTGCGTCACAATCTAAAGATGAAAGTGCTATTAAAAAGGCTATTGGTGGTGTAGGTAAAACCTGCGGTGGTTGTCATGACGACTTTAAGGAAGATTAAGTAAACACTTCATTTAGTCGCACTGAGAGCATTAAGTCCTAGCGATATCGTTAGGACTTTTTTATTTCTTCAGCAAAGCTTAAAAGTAAAACTCTTCAATGATAGGTGCGTTTATTATCACAAGCCAATAGACGAAACCAACACATAAAGCTGCGAGAATAACGGCAAGTATAAGTTTAGAGTGGGGGATTGCATCGGTACTCTTTACCTGATCTGAGGTTTTACTCCCCGTGATCATCGGCAAAACTAAATTGTCTTTTTTGACACACCAATAAAAGCTTATGGCCGAAACGTGTAAAATGATTGCGGCAATCATAAAGTCAAAAGTATTATGATGTAAAAAGCTCATTATTTTCTCTAGGCTGTTACTTATACTGCCGTAGTACGGCCCCGATGAAAAGATATCGTCATTGATAAATAAGCCACTTGTTGCTTGCACAGAAATGAGTAGGATCATTAAAATAACCATCAAAGCACCTAGAGGGTTGTGTCCCGGTGTCGTTTTATGCTTATCTGATTTTTTAATATATGCGTATAAGGTACTTACTGAAGGAATAAACTGTGAAAATCGAGCATGTTTAGGGCCAATAAAACCCCATATAACTCTAAATATTATTAAACCTAAGGCAATGAAACCTAACTGTAGATGAAGTTCTATATGATCTTCTTTATTTTCTGCGGTATACCAACACCCTAAAATAGTGAAGGCAAAACTCCAATGAAAGATACGTAGTGGTAAATCCCATATAAGATGTTTTTCGGTCATATGATAGCCTTAAAATAAATTCAATGAGGGCATAATATTATCACTTTTATACTAGAGGTTGTTGATCTTTCGCGGTTAAATTTTGTTCGAGCTAAAAGCGTTTTATTTGCGGCGAGTCGCGTGTAGCCTAGTCATTCTACGCAAACACGACTCAACAATGAAAAAAACGCTTTTAGCCTAATCTTTCGGACAGCGCTTGTTGGTCATTTTTACGGCATTATCACCTTTTTATGTGGAATAACCACATTACAAAGGCTCTGCCTTGTATAAATACCCAACAATTCGCTGCAAAAACAATCTCGAAAGATCAACAGCCCCTACACCAAGCTAACAAATAAGTTAATACCATTTTGTGCAAACCTGTGATCTTGTTGTGCGTAGGAAAATAGTTTAGGCAAGGTAGTTGATTGAGCAATAATTTAACATGCCTATGTAGTAGTTTACTCAGGAGCTCTTTGTAAGCGTTATCTTCGAAGTCTCTCATCGAAGATCCATTGCTCTTTAGAGACTGGATCCCCGATTAAATCACCACGGGGATGACGATCCTGAGCCAAGTGCATAGGCAAGTAATTTAATGAGATTGGTATTATAGATAAAAGGCATTATAACTCACTTTAAAGATTAGATTAACGAAAAATGAAGGGAGTAATAACAAAGTATTTATTAAATTATTTTTCCTGGTTTAGGCTAGCAACGTAAAGCTAAATAAACGGTAGCTATTAGGCGCTGCTTACGGGTGACAACATTATGGAATAGAGCCTATTTAATAGACATAATCCAAGCAATAACCCTGTGAATTGTTTGCTCAATTAACTTTATATCTATATTTACTTGGTTTGAAAGCTGACTATATTGAAGTTGTGAAAAAACGGTATATAGTATTTTAGCATCAAGTTCAGGGTTAACGTTATTGAAGAAGCGACATAATTGTTCATAAGGCCCTAAACGCGCTAATTGATGTTCTTGAACAAGTAAATTCAACTGTGGAGTAACTTGAACTTCCGTTAACATTAATTGTTCTACCGCGAGTGGAATTGCTTGGTTTTTGATAGTATCTATCAAATACGCGGAAGTCATTTTACTCAATTGTTGGCATAATAATTTTTTGGTTGAAGTCTTTTTTAATTCTTTTTTTGCTATTTTAGTTATAGCAGAGAAACATGATTCTAATATTAAATCTGTATGCGTTAAAACACGCTCTGAATTTAACTTAAATGCTTGATGAATAAGTTCTTGAATATCCTTAAAATAATAAGTGGTTAACGAAAGTTGTAGTTGTGCATTATTAGCAATGGCACGATGAGTTGTCCCTTTAATTCCACTCAAGGCTAAAATTTCAATCGCCGACAGTAAAATTTTATTACGGGTTATTTCTCCTTTAGAACGACGTTTTACTGGACTACTTTTATGTTCTTCCGCCAGCGCTAGTGGCATTACGTTATTTATGTCCATTGTTAGTCTTACCAATCAATTATTACCCTGTTAACATTAATTTAACATAGTTCTTACGGTAATAATATCAAAAAAATATTTTATCCCCCCTTAGTTAGCTAAATGCTGACAATGCTTTACTCTCAAAATCATCAACAGCAATGACCCACTTGCGACCTGCTTCTGCGGTAGTTAATAACTGGGCTTCGGCTTTAGAGATGATATTTTCAGACAAGGCCTTAGCCGCTAAACTATCTAGCTGATAGAAAGGGAATTTCTCATTGAGTGCTTTGCAAATTTTGTCGTAAATTGGCTCGCACTTAATAATATCTTCGAGAGTTTGCTCCAATCTACCAAAGATGTTATCACCATCTCGCGTTAAAAACTGCCCTTGACCTAACCGTGTACGAGTAGAAGAGGGGGTTTGTAATAACCTCGCTACTTGATGATCTGTTTCATCACTTGGTTTACTTAACCATGTGCCGAAAGGTAAGATAATTGCCCTTAACATTAGGGCCATTGGTTTATTTGGAAAATTACAGATTAATTCGTCAATGGCATGTTGTATATTATAAAGACAATCTTCAACGGCCCATTTAACTAAAGGAAAATCGTTAATCTCTCTTCCTTCATCATTATATCGTTTTAAGGTTGCGCTAGCTAAATACAGATAGCTAAGAATGTCACCTAACCTTGCTGAAATTCGTTCTTTGCGTTTTAAGTCTGAGCCAAGTGTTAACATCGATATATCTGACAGCATGGCTAAATTAGCGCTAAAACGGCTGAGTAATTGATAATAACGGCGAGTTTCATCATTAAACGGACTGGGTAAAAGACGAGAGCCAGTTATCGAGCACCATAAGCTCCGGCTAATATTACTGATACTGAAACCTATATGACCAAAAAGAGCACGGTCAAATTCATTTAGTGCTTGCTCGCTGTTACTATTATTCGCCGCTTCTAATTCAGCTAAAACATAGGGGTGGCATCTAATGGCTCCTTGACCATAAATAATCAAACTGCGGGTTAAAATATTCGCGCCTTCAACGGTTACTGCAATAGGAGCCCCTTGATAACCTCTCGCTAGATAGTTATTAGGTCCCATGCAAATGCCTTTACCCCCATGAATATCCATTGCATCAATCATGGATGAACGCATTTTCTCGGTAAGATGATATTTAGAGATAGCTGAGACAACAGAGGGTTTTTCACCGAGGTCAATTGCCCCAGTAGAGAGCGTTGTAACGGCATCCATCAGATAGGCATTTGCACCAATACGCGCTAAAGGCTCTTCAATACCCTCCATCTTTCCTATTGGCATTTTAAATTGTCGCCTTATACGACTATAAGCACCCGTGGCTAAAGCAACGGTTTTAATTCCACCCGCACTGTTTGACGGCAGTGTGATCGCTCTGCCAACGGATAGGCACTCCACTAACATTCGCCAACCTTGACCCGCCATTTCGACACCACCAATAATAAAGTCGAGTGGTACAAAAACATCATTGCCTTGAGTTGGACCATTTTGAAAAGGAATATTTAGGGGAAAGTGTCTTCGACCAATGCTAATATTTGGCAAATTTGTCGGGATCAATGCACAAGTTATACCTAAGTCTTTTTTATCAGAAAGTAACTTATCAGGATCTTGCAGTTTAAATGCTAAGCCTAAAACGGTGGCAATAGGTGCAAGGGTGATATAGCGTTTATCCCAAGTAAGCATCATTCCTAATACGTCTTTCCCTTCAAATTGACCATGACAGACAATACCGTAATCAGGTATTGCACCAGCATCAGAGCCTGCTTCAGGGCTAGTAAGCGCAAAGCATGGGATTTCTTCACCTGTGACCAAACGTGGTAGGTAATAATCTTGTTGTGCTTTAGTACCATATTCTTGCAATAACTCCCCAGGACCTAATGAATTTGGTACGCCAACAGTACTTGCCAGTACGGAGCTAACACCCGTGAGCTTTTGTAACACACGAGATTGGGCATAAGCTGAAAACTCTAAACCACCATATTGCTTTTTAATAATCATGGCAAAAAATTTATTATCTTTTAAAAATTGCCATATTTCTGGAGGGAGATCGGCAATTTCATGAGTTATATGCCAATCATTTACCATGCTACATACTTGTTCAACGGCTCCATCTAAGAAAGCTTGCTCTTGTGCATTTAATCTAGGACGAGGATAATTGTGTAACTTTTTCCAGTCAGGGTCACCTCGAAATAAATCTGCCTCAAACCATGTAGTACCTGCATCAATGGCTTCTTGCTCTGTCGTTGACATTTTGGGCATAATTTTTTTAAAAATCGTCAAGAGCGGCATACTAATAAATTGTTGGCGAATATTGTCAATATTTATTGGTAAGGCGATGACGGCAAAAAGTAACCAAGAAACAATACCAATGATGTTGAATAGCGTCCCTAAGGCCATTAAAGCGGCAAAGCTTAAGGTGTAACTTGATAAGGATGCTCTTTTGTAGCTCATAAACCAAGTTAATGATATTGCGATTAATAACCAAATTACTATATTCACAAGGATCCCCTTTGTGTGTTAATTTTGAAATAACGTATTAATAAAAAGCAATTGAATTTAAAATAAATTTTAGTCAATGTTATACTTTATTTATAGAGTAAATTATCTATTTAGCCAAGCTTAATTTGTTTTTAGTGTTTGGTTGCTTGATGAGGTTTTACATGTGTGAATTATTAGCAATGAATGCCAATGTACCAACGGATATCTGTTTTAGCTTTAGCGGTTTAATGCAACGTGGCGGTAATACAGGACCTCACCGTGATGGCTGGGGTGTGACATTTTATGAAGGTAAAGGTTGCCGTAGCTTTAAAGATCCTATGCCAAGTGCTCAATCTCCTATTGCAGAACTTGTTACAAAGTACCCAATGAAAAGTGAGGCTGTCGTTTGTCATATTCGTCAAGCTAACTCAGGGGGCGTTTGTCTAGAGAATACCCACCCTTTTGTTCGACAAATGTGGGGGAAAAATTGGACATATGCCCATAATGGTCAATTAAAAAACTTCAAAAATGAACTCCCTATTGAGTTTCATTTACCTATTGGCACAACCGATAGTGAACATGCTTTTTGTTGGATACTCGACCAATTACACCTTGAATTTGGTGCTAAGCAAGTTGAGGCAAGTGTATTATTTAGTTTTATTGCCTCTCTTGCGCAGAAAATAGATGCTTTGGGTGTGGCAAATCTTATTATTACCGATGGTGAATATTTATTTGCCTATTGCTCTAATAATTTATATTGGCTTACTCGTCGAGCTCCTTTTGGCCAAGCAAGTCTTATTGATGCTGAAATGGCGGTGGATTTTAAAAAAGAAACCACTCGTAATGATGTCGTTACCGTTATTGCGACAAAACCATTAACAGATGATGAAACTTGGCATAAAATGAAAGCTGGGCAATGGCAGCTCTTTTGTTTAGGTGAAAAAGTTGCTGGTGATATGTCTAAGAGATAATTTCATTCACTTAGCGCATAAAAACTCCAAGCGATGAAGCGACTTGTTTTTTGTCCTTGAGCCATGTTGATTACTTTAGTCTGGCGCACGTTAGCTTTTTTTAAGTTGAGTTTAATTTTGGATAGGTGTTCTTTTTTTGATATTAAGCAGGTAAACCAAAGTACCTGCTTATGATAAATTTTGCTTTCTTTAATCATCTTAGCAACAAAGGCTAATTCCCCACCAGGACACCAAAGCTCAGCTTTTTGTCCACCAAAATTTAATGTTTTTTCTTGAGATTTTGCACCCACCTTTGATTTATTCAAATTTTTCAATTTTCGCTTTGTGCCTTGGTTTGCTTCCGCCAAAGAACGATGAAAAGGAGGGTTACATAAGGTTAAATGAAAAAAGTCATCGTCCGCAATGATATTTTTAAAGATGTGATTAGCATTTGTTTGTAAACGACACTCTATCTTTTTCTTTAACGATTTATCACTCGAGATAATTTGTTTGGCAACCTTGATTGAAATAGGATCAATATCTGATGCGACAAAGTGCCAATTATATTCTCTTTGTCCTAAAATAGGGTAAATACAGCTTGCACCTGTGCCTATATCTAATAGTTTGATGGGTTTTTTATTGGCAAATAATGCTTTTGGTGTTGTCGCTAATAAATCATGGAGGTAATGGAGATAGTCAACTCTTCCAGGGATTGCGGGGCATAGGTAGCCATTGGGTATATCCCAAAAATTAATTTTATATTCACTTTTCAATAAAGACAGGTTGAGTAATTTAACTGCTATAGGGTTAGAAAAGTCTATAGTATTTTGATTATTATATTTATTTTTAAAGATAAAAGATAATAGCTCAGGACAAGCTTTAACTAAAGCGGAAAAATTATATCCTTTTATATGACGATTTTTTTTGTGCAAAAGAGAGCCGTTTAATAATCGATAAATTTAAAAATCATTGTTTAGTTACTCTGAGGTTTCTGACCAATTTTAAAGTAGCCATTTGGGGTGAATTGCACTGTTTGCTGTCGTTTTTTCCCAAGTAAAATGGGACCATCATCCATAAATAAAAAATTTTTCCAACAACGTTTAAATACTAACCAGTTTGTTTCTATGACATTATCTCTTGAGCTACAATAGTAAACTACGGTATTTTGATCCCAGTCCAAATGCCTTTCAATAAGTTCAGGTAGTGCTTCACTATTACTATCCCAAAGCCCTTCCCATTTCCCTTGTTCTAACCAATTTTCTTTATCAAATGGCCAGTCACCTTTTTTGAAAAAGTCAGGATGATCAACTTGGCGAGAAATAAAGGTATCCCACAAAGTATTAGCGCGCTCAATACTCATGGGTTTAATCTTTACTAAGTCGGACTCAACAATAGGCAAACTTTTATGCTTGAAAATCCAAGCATTTTTTAAACTTTTTAGCGGCAGGTAATTCATTAATATTGCTCAAAAAAGGAAACAACATAATTATACCGCTCAAAGAACAATTTAAAAAGTCTTAAAGGTAAAGTAAGAAATTTTATCCTTTGGGGCTGCCGAGGGAGATTAACGCTATTTGCGCTTTGGTTATCCCATTGTTGCTTTTTGGCATCTAAATTCAAGTATGCAAGATAAATAGATTGTTGGGTAACTTGGTTTATCATGAATTGAGGTTAAACAATAAGTTTGTCTTTTTTACTAGCGATCATTTCTTTTTTAGCAAGTCTATAGGCATCAAAGGCGGCAATAAGCCAAATAATTACGAGTAAATAACCTATTATTGATAGGTTTGTATTGTCTAATACTCCATGTTCAATCAATGCTTGCGTAATTGCTGATGTTTCCATTGGAACCTCTCCTTGGATGATACTCTCAATGACTTGTTGAGATTTATCATGAACATCTTTAATAAACCCTATGAGTATATAGATAACACTCGCAATAAAACCAAATGCCACAAGATAGCTTTTTAAAATTAAGTGTCCTGCACCTGGGAATATTAACAATGATATTAGGGTAACTTTGGTTGTTTTCTTCATGTAAATATCTTCTATTAAACTAAGGTATCCAAACATTTTATCCTGATAACCTAAGTTAGGCTAATATAAAATATAGAGAAAATTTACGGAGTAGAGTAATTTTCCTATCAAAGCCATTTTATGGATGATAATTAAACAATTATTTTTCATTATGATAGAAATATGTATACTTAGTTTAATAAAAAGTTAATACTGGGTTAATATTGTTTTTTATCAGTGACGTTCCGAGACAAAATATAAATATAAAAGTGATTAAATGGGCTTTGATTTGATCATTTATTTGTAAAGCTAACGTAATGTTAATGTGAGAACTACGCAACATCGATTGAACACTTATAATTAATATCTAAGTGATATTTTTATAAAATAATTAAAATAATTAAAATAATAAAATAATAAGGTGTTTTTATGTCACGGTCATCAGCTCGCAACTATGAAGATGAACAGATGCATACAGCAGACGTTGATCAACAAAAAGCATCACAAGCGGAATTTGAACAAGCAGAATTAGCTGACGTGGATCCTCCAAGCAATGAAAATACTAAGAAAGAGCCTTATTATCATTATACGATAGATACTAAGGATCCAGATCCTTGGCTAGTCAAACATAGAGCCAAGCTGATTTTTACGGCTATTTTTGCTGTAGCATCAGTGGCTGGTCTTGTTCTTTTTAAAAACCATGAGTCGGAAGCACAAACCAAATCGATTATCGCCGCACCAGAATTGAATGATCTATATTATATAGACTTTCGAGTCATTAAAACTAACCTTCGCCCAACTGAAAAATATAGAATGGCAAAAGTTAAAGATGTCACCGGTGATGTAATAACGATTAACTTTAGTACCTATTTCTATATGCAAGAGCATGAATTGAATGAAGCCATTCGTTATGCACAATTACGATATGAAAAGTTTTTTCAAGAAAAACGTCATAATTATAAAATTTCTGAGTTACAAGCAATGATCAAGTCTGGTGCCATTGTCTTAGCGCGTAGACCCGAGGGTAATGTGCTTGATGGTAACGTTGTTGTTCCTGATTCTCATTTTGCAGCTAGTTCATTGTTTATACCGGGTAAAAAAGAAAACTTTACTGGTTTGGAACATTTAAAATATGCTAAAGATGATATTCAAACAGCACAAGATGGTCTTCGAGCAGAACAAGCATTCACTGTCTTTGAAGAGTCAGCTGACTTAGGTTATCCTCCAGGTATAGTAAGCCTTGCTCAAATGTACCTTACGGGCACTGCCGTTGAAAAAGACTTATATGAAACGCTTGCATTGCTTAAAGAATCTGCTCTGCAATCATACGAACCCGCTATATTAAAGTATGCTATTGTTTGTCAACAAGTGGAAAGCTGTATGATCTCTGATTTTTATCAAGAACTTATTAAAAAAGGCGTAAATATTGAGTTTACCAAACAGATAGATATTAGGGCTACAACAAAAGATTTTGAAAGGACATTAAAAGAAGCGGAAGAAAATAAATCTATAAGAGCTAAACGTTAATATTTATTGCCAACGCGAGTAAAAGAAAAGACTTAAAAATTTATTTTTAAGTCTTTTAGCAAATAGATTTATTAATTTGATTGGTCTCATACTTTCAATATCCTGTTTTATTACTCAACTATTCAATAACTCGACTAAAAGGCGGCAGTGAATCGAGTAATTGTTTTCCGTAACGTTTAGTCACTACACGTTTATCTAATAGGGTTATAACACCTTCATCCCTTTCATTACGTAATAAACGACCACAAGCTTGTACCAGTTTTTTTGATGTCTCTGGCACCGATAACGTCATGAATGGGTTGCCTCCTTTGGCGGTAATATATTCGGCTTGAGCTTGCTCTACAGGGGAGGTAGGTACTGAAAAAGGAAGTTTGGTAATAATTAGATTGTTTAAATAGTTACCCGGTAAGTCGAGCCCTTCAGAAAAACTCTGCGTACCAAAAATAATACTTTCTTTATTACCATCACAACGTTTTTTATGTTTATCTATTATTTGTTGGCGTGAGAGCTCCCCTTGCACCATTATTTCTATTTTTCGCTCATCTCTAAGTGCTTGTGCAACTTTATTCATTTGCCAGTAAGAAGAGAAGAGCACTAAGCTTGCATTGCCTTGTTCGAGATACTTAGGCAGTTTAGCGATAACCTCGTCAGTAAAATCAGGCGCACTGGCTTCATTATCCATATTCGCGATCACTAATTGTGCATTTTTTTGATAATCAAAGGGTGAATCTACTTGCTGATATTGAGAGCCGTCATTATTCTTTAAGCCAACTTGAAATCTAAAATGATCAAAAGAGTTTAATGCCCGCAATGTTGCAGAGCAAAGTACCGCTCCGGCACATTGACTCCAAAGCATATTCTCTAAAGTAAAGCCAACCTCAATGGGGGATGCGCTTAATAAATAATCTTGACGCTTAGCGGTAATCTTTTCTAACCAGCGTGCCATAGGCGCACCTTTGTCATTATCTGTTTTGGCATACATAAACCAAAGTGCCTGTAAATTTTCTAAGCGTTGTAGCATAAAGCCAGCTTCAGCAAGCAACGGCTCAGCGACAAACATTTGGGTATCACCCTCCTTTACCGACTCAATAAGCCCATTATAAAGTTTATTTAAATGAGCCAATGATTTTT
The DNA here is from genome assembly GCA_037132835.1 of Colwellia sp. Lineage (GTDB taxonomy): Bacteria > Pseudomonadota > Gammaproteobacteria > Enterobacterales > Alteromonadaceae > Colwellia. The sequence continues at coordinate 47,616 of JBAHZW010000004.1, forward strand.
TACTTAGATTTTGTAAATCTTCGGCCCAGTTTTTTAACGTTTGAGGAATAATGCCATTCTCAAATCGATAAACATTGTCATTGTTTTTTGATGTTATGGCAAAGTTATTGTTTATTTTAGCGGCGTCATTTTCAATAAAATAACTGTTGGCGTTTGCTTCAATAAAGCTAACTACTTTTTGCATTTCTAAGAGTAAATCTTGGCTATCATCACTCAACTTTAATGCTGGCGAGATAGCATTGTTCGACTTAATCAGCTTTGCCATTTTATCGCCAGTTTCCCTGAGTTTAGTTAACCACTCAATAGAGCCTTTTAAGGTGATACTAGCACTGGAAAAATCCCGCGTTATCTTTGGTAGGTGGTGTGCTTCATCAATGATATAGAAGGTATCCTCGGGTGTAGACAATATCCTACCGCCCCCTAGCTCTAAATCGGCTAATAACAAACTATGATTTACCACTAAAACATGTGCTTTATCCATGGTTTCACGTGCTTTATGAAATGGGCAGTGAGTGTGCTCCGATAAATGCTTTAAACAGCTGTGTTTGTCACATTGAACTTGATGCCAAATATGCGGAGGTAAATGAGTTGCCCAAGAATCTATATCGCCTAACCAGCTACCATCAAGTAATGCTTTATGCATCCTATTTAAGGTTCGAATATCCTTTGCATCGGGTTTTTCGGCAAAGGTAAAGCCAACTTGCTCTGGCGAATCATTTGAACTTGTTGTAACCGCTTGTGTTAATTTTTGACGACAAACATAACGCTGCCTTCCTTTTACCAAGGTAAAATCAAAATCTAGCCCCGCATACTTTTTTAAGAAGGGTAAATCTTTATCTACGAGCTGCTCTTGCAACGCCACCGTTGCCGTTGAGATACAAACTTTTTTATCTCGACAAAGTGCAAGGGGAATAACACCAAGACAATAAGCCAGTGATTTACCGGTACCTGTTCCTGCTTCAATGGTAATTATTTTTCGGTCTTTGCTGTATTCTCCGGCCAAGGTCTTGGCGATCTCTGCGATTAATAGCGTTTGTTGCTTACGAGGGTTAAAATGAGGTAAATTCTTGCCTATGGCTTTATATGACTGACGAATTGTTTGTTTTAACTTATCAGATAACATTGTTGCGGGTTTCCAAAAAATAGGCGTTCGGTTACAATGCTGTATATATTAACAGGTTTAGTTGTGTTACACGAAAAATTTAACCAACATTCCAACATAAATTTCAACATAACTAACCATAAAGTTAAAATAATATGACAGCAAACATTCATAAGGGCTTTTTATTAACACGGCAAGTGCAAGATAAGCGCACGGGCTTAGAAATTATATTATGGCTGAAAACAGCAACAGGCCCTGTTAAATTACAAATAAATAATGAGTTAGCGGTATTTTTTGTTGGTTCCGATAAGCTAGAGATAGCTAAGGCTATATTAGTAGAACACCGTATTTCATTAGAAAAATCCCAACCTGTGCCATTAAAAACTTTTTCTCAGCAAAATGTTGCGGCATTGTATTTTACGACGATGCGTAATTTTTACCGTGCGAGAGAAGCATTAAAGTCTCGAAATGTAAAATGTTATGAAGATGATATTCGCCCTGATGATCGTTTTTTGATGGAACGTCATATCACAGCAGACCTTGATTATTTGGGTCATCATCAATTGTGTGATGGTTACCAATTAACTAAAAAAGTTAGATGTAAGCGAGCAAAAGATCTCGCCAAGCAGCGCCTAACAATGCTTTCAATTGATATAGAGTGTTCTATGCAAGGTGAGCTTTATTCTATTGGCTTATTTGCTGAAAATAATGGCAAGGTATTTAAACGAGTATTGATGATTGGCGAACAGCAGGACAACACTGAAAGTTATATTGATTGGCAGCAAGATGAAAAACAGCTATTAATGCAATTTATAAAGCAAGTTAATTTATTCGATGCCGATATATTCATCGGCTGGAATGTTATAAATTTTGATTTCTTACTGTTACAAAAGCGCTGCGATCTACACGGGCTATTATTTGCTATTGGTCGAGATGCGAGTGTGCCGCTTTGGCGTAAAAATACGAATAATGAAGATCAACACTTCATTGAAATAGCAGGACGTGTTGTTCTTGATGGTATTGATTTATTAAAAACAGCGACGTATCATTTTCCTAGCTTTTCATTAGATAATGTTGCCCAAACACTACTCGGCATAGGTAAGAAGGTGGTCGATGTTGAAAACCGTATTCAGGAGATTACGGATAATTTTAACTATAATAAACCAGCCCTGGCGGCATACAATCTTGAAGACTGTCGTTTGGTGTGGCTTATTTTTGAAAAAACACAATTACTTGCTTTTGCGCAGCTAAGAGCACAATTAACTGGCTTAGCTATAGACAGAGTCGGTGGCTCCGTTGCTGCTTTTACTAACCTTTATTTGCCTAAGTTACATCGAAGTGGTTATGTCGCACCGAACATGGGGGATGGTGTATCAGGGTTAGTGTCTCCTGGCGGTTATGTGATGGACTCTAAGCCAGGCTTATACACTAATGTGCTAGTGCTTGATTTTAAATCACTCTATCCCAGTATTATTCGCACCTTTAAGATAGATCCAATGGGATTAATTGAAGGCTTAAAAACCATTGATGAACAAAAACGTATAAATAATGATACCGGGCAATCAATCGACTGCTTTAACAAGGTTATCCGTGGTTTTGATGGCGCATATTTTTCTCGAAAAGAGCATTTTTTACCTGATATTATCGAGTCGCTTTGGTTAGAACGAGATAAAGCAAAGCAGCAAAAGAATGCCGCTTTATCTCAAGCGATTAAAATAATAATGAATAGCTTCTATGGTGTGCTTGGCTCAACGGGTTGCCGTTTTTTCGATCCAAGGTTATCAGGTTCAATTACTAAGCGTAGTCATGAAATTTTAAAGAAAACCAGTCTCTGGATTGAAGCCTTGGGCTATCAAGTTATTTATGGTGATACGGATTCACTTTTTGTTTCTATTGGTGCTGATAAATCAAAAAAATCGGCACAAAAATTAGGCTCTGAGTTAAAATCGTATATTAACGACAAATGGCAACATAAAATTAAGCGCGACTTTAATATACCAAGCCAATTAGATATCGAATTTGAAACGCACTTCACCAAATTTTTTATGCCCACCATTCGTGGACATAACCCACGAGGTTTAGAGCAGAGTCAAGTTCAAAAAAGCATCGGTACCAAAAAGCGTTATGCGGGGGTTGCCAACGGGGAATTAGTTTTTAAAGGACTCGAAACTGTACGCAGTGATTGGACTGAATTAAGTAAAATATTTCAGCAAGCATTATACAAGTTAATCTTTAATGATGAGCCTATTGACGACTATATTAAAAAGATAGTTGTTGAGTTAAAACAAGGGCTTCATGATGAACGACTGATTTTCACTAAAAAAATTAGGCGGCAACTCAATGATTATGTCAATACTCCTCCTCATATTAAAGCCGCGCTACTCGCCAATGCAAAACTTAAAGAGCAGGGCAGAAAGGCAAAATATAAACATAGAAGTTCAATTCAATATATTATGACCCTTGAGGGGGTACAACCATTAGAATTTCAGAGCAGTAAGCTTGATTATGATTTCTACGTAGAAAAGCAACTGAAACCAATAGCCGATGATATTTTACCTTTTGTTGGTAAAGACTTTGAGGCGATAGCAGGTCATCAATTGGGACTTTTTTAGTTAGCAACTTGAGCTGTGGATAAGAAGATTTGACCACTATCGCTGTTAAGCTCTTATCCGCGTTTTTCACTCACAATAGATAATTGCCACTTACTTGTTTTTTTAAATTGGCCAACGCCTCGTTAACTTGCGCGTTATAACAGCGAAGCGATAATGTGCCACTGGTTAACGTTTTGTATCGAAACATGGCAGTTTCTGATAATGACCTAGCATGATAGCCATTCTTTATTTTCCACTGTGCTAATGTCCCTGCTGTTAATGCCAATACCGCCTCATTTATCGTGTGCCTTTCCTCCCACAGTACAGAATTTTTTATCGGAGGTATGAGCGACTTTATCTTTTTTTTCTCGAGTACTTGGTAGCATTCTCTTGTGTCGTATGCCCCGTCCACTGACACTTCTGATATTTTCTCTCTAAGCGATTGAGTAAGGAGGGTAAGACCTCACAATCACCGACATTTACTTGGGTGATTTCTGCTTCAATGATTTCATGACTCTCTACATCGACCACTCGTAAAATAAATCGCTATATGACGTATTGGCTTATTTCTATTTATTGCAATAATTGATGTTAACGTTCTTTGCTCTTTTGCTAATACTTGAATAATTGGGACTGTGTAGAGGTACATCCATCAAGGTAAATATTGAGTCAATAAAGTCTTGTAGTGCACGTAAATAAAATACGCCTTTAACAACCAGAGCAGTTTCAATAGCAACCTCAGAGAACTCGAAACCTCGTCCACGCCGACCATGGTGTTGGCTACAATGCCACGCGTCAATGGCCGAATCATCAATCCAGAAAGTAATTGCGCCTCATTTAATTAGTGCTTGGTTGTATTACGACCAATGGGTTATTTTATTCTTCATCTTTCCCATCAGATAACACTTTTTTATTATGTGTTAAATGATCTGATCGGTAATTTGACGAAAAGTTTAATTATTTAGTCAACAACGCCTTTTAACTCTGCACACACTCTCTGCCATCTTAGCTAGATAGCGCTTAATTAATATAATTTTGATTAAATTTGTGATCTAATTGATTTTATTTTTCACGCTTCCCTATCAGTAATTATGACCACACTTGAATCCATTAATTTTAAATCCCTTATTGCAAAAGAAACGAATGGGCGAATGTGGGTTCGTTTAATGGCGCTTTCCCACATCAATTTCATTGGTGAGTTAGGAAGAGAGTAGTGGTGCCATAGCTGTTTTATTTAAACACCAGACAGCAAAAAGCCCGACACTTTCGAGTCGGGCTTTTTAGTGCCTAAGCACAAAGAGGAACCTAGCAATGTCCTACTCTCACATGGGAACTCCCACACTACCATCGGCGCAACTGCGTTTCACT
>JBAHZW010000005.1:0-20826 GCA_037132835.1 Colwellia sp.
GAACTCTCACATCTTGCGATACTGGAACCTAAATCCAGCGCGTCTACCAATTCCGCCAAACCCGCATTACACTCAAGCTTTAAAGAGACTTGAACTCTTACCTCTTGCGATACTGGAACCTACTCTCTATAAGAAAAGTAGTACGTCTACTATTAATAGTCGCCAAACCCGCATTACACTCAAGCTTTAAAGAGACTTGAACTCTTTTTACTTAGGTAAAAAATACCCAAGTAAAATGGTGGCTACACCGGGACTTGAACCTGGGACCCCATCATTATGAGTGATGTGCTCTAACCAGCTGAGCTATGTAGCCTTTACCAACCTGCTCGGTAGCAAGTGCGGCGTATTATGCTAATCTGCATGCCTTACGTCAACCGTTTTTTTATAAAAAGTTATACTTTTTATTTGTTTGCTTATTGCTTGCTCAATTTGACCGATATCTATGCAAAAAACAACTAAAAAGGTATTTTACCGTTAAAGCGTAATGGATTTTCATTTTAAACAAAAAAAATGAGGCTTATCTGTCGGTTGCGCTTTCAGGTAAAGGAGCTGATAGTTTTATAAACCAGCCCATCTATGGTGAACCTTTGAAAACAGAGTAAGACTTATAGAAAACGGTATATATGCTCCGTTTTTTCTTATCTAAACGTTAAAGCGGAAGTGAATGACATCACCATCTTTAACACGATAATCTTTGCCTTCTAAACGCCATTTTCCTGCTTCTTTAGCACCAGATTCACCATTAAATTCGATAAAATCATCATAACTCACTATTTCAGCACGAATAAAGCCTTTTTCAAAATCTGTATGGATCACGCCTGCGGCTTGTGGTGCCGTGGCATTTTGCTTAACGGTCCAAGCACGAACTTCTTTAACACCTGCAGTAAAGTAGGTCTGTAAATGTAATAAACCATACCCTGCATTGATGACTCGATTAAGTCCCGGCTCTTCTAAGCCCATTTCAGCCATAAATTCGGCTCTGTCTTCATCATCCATTTCTGATAACTCGCCTTCAATCTCTGCGCAAACAGCAACAACAACAGCGCCTTCTTTATCGGCAATGTTTTGTACAATATCTAAATAAGGGTTATTTTCAAAACCATCATCATTAACGTTAGCAATGTACATGGTGGGTTTGATAGTTAAAAAATTGAGGTAGCTAATAGCCGCTATTTCTTCTTTAGCTAAGTCTAAAGAGCGAACCATTTCGCCTTCTTCTACATGCTTTAATATTTTCTCTAACACGAGCACTTCAAATTTAGCCTCTTTATCACCACCTTTAGCACGCTTTGCTTGACGGTGAATAGCACGTTCTGCGGTATCCATATCAGCTAAAGCTAATTCAGTATTGATAACCTCGATATCATCGGCAGGGTCAATTTTATTGGCAACATGAATAATATTGTCATTATCAAAGCAACGCACAACATGACCTATGGCATCTGTTTCACGAATATTAGCTAAAAACTTGTTACCTAAACCTTCACCTTTTGACGCCCCAGCCACAAGACCAGCAATATCAACAAACTCCATGGTGGTGGCTAAAACCCGCTCAGGTTTTACTATTTTAGTGAGCTTTTCTAAGCGAGGGTCGGGTACTGGTACTATGCCAGTATTCGGTTCAATAGTACAAAACGGGAAGTTTGCCGCTTCAATACCTGCTTTGGTAAGTGCATTGAATAGTGTTGATTTACCGACGTTAGGCAAGCCAACGATACCACATTTAAAACCCATAATTTGTTACCTATTGATTAGTTAAGCTTAATTCGGCTTAATAATACCAATCAGAGTAAGTATAAGATTGATATTTTGATTAATTAACCTATCTCTTAAACCGAGTTCAGGTTAATTATTAGTATAATTTATTCGACTTTAAACGAGTGTAAGCGATTTTGTGCTTTCTTTAAATCGTCTTTTAGCCAAATATCTAAACATCGACTGGCTTCTTCGATGGCTTGGTCAATTTTTTCTTGTTCTGCTTTGGGCGCTTTACCCAGTACGTGACCCGTTACTTTATCGCGATGACCAGGATGATCAATACCAATGCGTAACCGATAAAATTCTTTATTGTTAGCCATGCGAGCGATAATATCGCGCAAACCATTGTGTCCGCCGTGACCCCCCCCTTTTTTAATTTTACACACACCGGGTTGCATATCTAATTCATCATGAGCAATTAATATTTCATCGACGGTTATTTTATAAAAATTCGCTAGGGGGGCAACTGCTTGACCGCTACGATTCATAAAGGTGGTTGGAATTAATAAGTGAACAAGGTTTCCTGCTATTGACCCTTTACCATAAAGACCAGAGTATTTTTTTTCAGGACGGAGGGATATATTATGGCTACGTGCTAGTTCTTCGACGAACCAAACACCTGCATTGTGGCGTGTTCTGCTATATTCGGGGCCAGGATTACCCAGCCCCGCAATGAGTTTAATAGTCATTATCTATAATATAATAAATGGATTGACTATTATTCAGCAGCTGGAGCTTCTTCTTCTGCTGCTGGAGCTTCTTCATCTTCATCGGTTTCTTTCGCTATTTTAGGTGCGTTAGCAGAAACAACCGCAAGATCGTGATCTTCACCTTTAGCTAATTCATCAAAAATAACGCCTGCAGGTATTATAACGTCTGATAAATGTAACGTTTGACCAAGTTCTAAGTTAGCTAAATCAATTTCGATAAATTCAGGTAAATCTTTTGGTAAACAAGTGATTGCAATTTCATTCACGTGGTGCGAAATATTAGCACCCGTTTTTGCAGCTATATCTTCATTGATGAAGTGAATAGGTGCATTGGTATGAACAGAATGTTTTGCATCAATGCGTATAAAATCTAAGTGCATTACTAATTGTTTGAATGGGTGACGCTGCATGTCTTTAATTAAACACTCTACTGGCTTACCAGCGATGTTTAATGTTAATACTTGCGAGTAGAACGCTTCTTCTTGTTGGGCACGGAAAACATTTTTGTGCTCTAAAGTTAAAGAGATGGGGTCTTGGTTTTCACCGTAAAGGATGGCAGGAACTTTGTTCGCGTGACGTAGGCGGCGGCTCGCACCTTTCCCTAAATCAGTACGTACTTCAGCTTCTAATGTTAATAAATCAGTCATTTTAATACTCTTTTGTTATATAAGTTAAAAAACTTAAAAATTAAGTCTTGTTTTTTGCGACCAAAAACAAGGATATACCATTTAAAATCAAGCAGTAGTTTAAAAAAAAACGAGGCCATTAGATAAAAAAGGCGCCGCATAATAACATTTAGCCCTAGGTAAAGCTATTAAATAAATAGATTAATTAAACCATTTCATTAATTAGGAGATCTACTTTAACCATAGGAAAAATGGTCACATAGCTTAGTGGGATTAGTATTATCGGGGGAGGGAGAAGGAGGAGAAAAAGGGGTGAATAGAAATGAAAAAGCAGCCTGATTAACGACTGCTTTTAATGGCATTTAAATAATGCTTTGATAATATATTAATTAATCAAACATTGCCGATATTGATTCTTCATTACTGACACGGCGAATCGCCTCACTAAGCATGCCACTTAAGGTTAATTGACGAACCATTTTAAGCGCTTTAATTTCATCTGAAAGAGGAATTGAATCAGTTACTACCAATTCATCAATAACAGAACTTCTAAGGTTTTCTGCGGCATTACCTGATAATACGGGGTGAGTAGCATAAGCAATAACACGTTTTGCGCCATGCTCTTTTAAGGCTTCAGCCGCTTTTGCTAGTGTGCCACCGGTATCAATCATATCATCAACAATAATACAATCACGTCCCTCAACATCACCAATGATATGCATAACTTGTGCAACATTCGCTTTAGGGCGACGTTTATCAATAATGGCTAAGTCTGCATCATCAAGTAATTTGGCTACTGCGCGTGCACGCACTACACCACCGATATCAGGCGAAACAACGACAGGGTTGTCTAATTTACGGTTTTGCATATCATCTAATAAAATGGGTGTACCAAAAGCATTATCAACGGGTACATCAAAGAAGCCTTGAATTTGTTCAGCGTGTAAATCTACCGTTAATACACGGTCAACTCCCACACTGGATAAGAAATCAGCAACTACTTTAGCGGTAATAGGCACGCGGGCACTACGTACACGTCTATCTTGGCGAGCATAACCAAAATAGGGGATTACTGCGGTGATACGCCCTGCAGAGGCACGACGCAAGGCGTCTATCATCACAATTAATTCCATTAAGTTATTGTTGGTTGGAGCACAGGTTGATTGAATAACAAAAACATCTGCACCACGGACGTTTTCATGGATCTCAACACAAATTTCACCATCACTAAAACTACCTACTGTGGCATCACCTAGCTGCATATATAGGCGATTAGCAATTTTCTTGGCCAGTTCAGGGGTGGCATTACCCGCAAAAATCTTCATGTCAGGCACTTTCGATTCCTCAGAAATATTTGACATTAAAAGTAGACCCTTTGATTAATAGCAAATCAAAGGGCAGTATAACGCTGAATTACCCTCTCTGACTTATTTTGAAAACAATAGGGTTCTTATCATTGTTTAAAAAAAAATTTGAGTCGGTAAACTAGCAAATTTAGTATTTACTTGCCCAGAGATAGGTTTGCTATGACTGAAGCGAGTGGAGACTTATTAAGCCCCTGCGCAACAAAAGAGCTTATTCCTTTAGGGAGTTTCGCTTGTAATGAATACGCTTCTTCTTGACTAGATAGTCGTGTAAAAATACACGCACCAGTTCCCGTCATTCTTGATGGTGCGTATTCTACCAACCAAGCCAGTAACTTGGCAACCTCAGGATAATGTTTTATTACTAATGTTTGGCAATCATTATGGAATTGATCGGTGATAAAGTCTTTAGTCTTAAGGTCTGTGAGTGATAGTCTCTTTGTCTTTCTAGGAAGCTCTTTTGCGGTAAAAATTTTCTGAGTTGAAATACTACATTCGGGTTTAGTGATTAAATACCATGATTGGAGAGGTTCCATTGCGGTAAGTTGCTCTCCTACGCCTTGGGCGAAAGCAGAAAAACCATGAACAAAAATAGGCACGTCAGCACCAAGGGTTAGACCTAATACGGCCAGTTCATCTAATGATAACTTACAGTGCCATAAGGTATTGAGTGCGACTAATATTGTTGCTGCATTGGAAGAGCCACCACCTAAACCGCTGCCCATTGGCAGGATTTTATCGATGCTAATCTCAACGCCAAAAAGAGTATTGGTTTTATTTTTTAATAATCGTGCTGCTTTAACAATTAAATTATCTTCATTGCTCACACCGTTAATTGGCGTTAACAACTTGATATCGGGTGTTTCAGTAACTTTTAATGTCAGTGTGTCGCTATGATCAATAAATTGAAAGAGAGTCTCTAAATGATGATAACCGTCTTCGCGTTGTCCAACGATATGTAAAAATAAGTTGATTTTTGCGGGTGAGGGGAATTCAAGTGCTTTATTCAGAAAGTAATTTGAGTCAGAAGAGCCAGTCATTTAAATAGTCAACTTTTATAAAGGTGTAAGTTTTGAATAAGTCATTCGGTGTATTTAGGTTTGTTTGTTAGTTATTTGGTATGAACCAGTCATTGATCGCTATTTTAATGAGCAGCCCCTCTTTTTTAATGGTAAACGCTGTCGCCAGAGTGTAACCATTTATTTGTTGGTAGTTAGCATAACTGACTTGCCAAAGTTCATTGTTATAATAGCTTGATAACGTTTGTGGTAGCTCGGATGTTACTTGATAATTGACATGATCGCTTTCTTGGTAGGGAATACCTTTAAGCCAGTATATTAATGCTTGAGTGGGTAACGTTAAGCCCGTTATCGAGTGAATAAGTTTCTCTAAATCATTGCCGCTATATGTTTTTCCATCCGATTCAATGGTATGAATATTATCACGTGAGTCAAGCTGTAATACTTTAATGCCTAAGTAAGTGGTTAAGTTTAGCTGTTGAGTTTTTTGTTTTTCGTTAACGATCCAAGAGAATGATGCGCTATTACGTGCATCTCTTTCAATAAAAGCAATTTTTCCTGATATTTTCCATTGCTGCAGTTGTTCAAGCTGAGTGATCCGTTGTTGGGATGTTTGCTTAATCAGTGGAGGTTTAGCTTTATTAGTGACCGAGCTACAGCCAGAAAGCACAAAGAAAAACAAGGTAAATAATACCAGAGGGTTAGGTCGTAAGTTAGGTAATGAGAAGAGCGTTTTATAAAATCGAAACATTGTGGCTGAGTCTTTAAAAAATTATAATGGATATTGAACCATAGCTTTTAATCACTTGTAAATAGCCATAAATTTTTACAGTCTTTTTAAACGGGTCATATTTTAATAGTGATGCTTAAGCTATAATCGCTTCATGAGTTAAAACAAGTGTTATAATGCTTGTAGATTAAGTAAGAAAATAGGTTTATTAGTTTGTCTATCGTTGCTGTTGGAATTAATCATAAAACTGCACCTGTTGCGGTGCGAGAAAAGATATCTTTTAATCCAGATAAGCTTTCTCTTGCCCTTCAAGAAATGCTAGAAGCTGTTCAGTGTCGTGAAGTCGCTATTCTTTCAACGTGCAATAGAACAGAGTTATATCTTGTCCAAGAGGGTGACTTCGATGTTACTCAGCAACGCCTTATTAAATGGTTAGAAAAATTCCACAATGTATCTGCTGCTACTATATTACCCAGTTTATATTGGCACCAAGATCAGCAAGCCGTTAATCATATAATGCGTGTTGCCTGTGGATTAGACTCTCTTGTGTTAGGCGAGCCACAAATATTGGGTCAAATGAAGCAGGCTTATAGCCAAGCCAAAGCCGCAGGATCTCTGTCCGTAGTCATGGATAGGTTATTTCAACGTACCTTTGGTGTCGCCAAACAAGTACGAACAGAAACGGATATTGGTGCTAGTGCTGTCTCCGTCGCTTTTGCCTCCGTCAATTTAGCCAAACATATTTTTGGTGGTCTTGAAAAAACCAAAGTTTTACTTGTCGGTGCTGGTGAAACGATTGAGTTAGTCGCAAAACACCTGTATGAAAATAATGTCGGTAAAATCACGGTTGCCAATCGTACACTCGCTCGTGCTGAAAATATGGCTAAGAAAATTGGTGCTAATATTATTACCTTAGGACAAATACCTGAACATATTTGTGATGCTGATATTGTTATTAGCTCAACGGCCTCTACTTTACCTATTATAGGTAAAGGCATGGTTGAACAAGCCTTAGCCTTTCGTAAACACCAGCCTATTTTTATGGTTGATCTTGCCGTACCGCGAGATATTGAAGAGCAAGTATCAGAGCTCGAAGATGTATTTTTATACACCGTTGATGACTTACAAGGCATTATCGCGAAAAACATTGAAAACCGTCGTAAAGCCGCTGTTCAAGCTGAAAGTATTGTTAGGAGTCAGTCTGATAACTTTATGGCATGGCTTAGAGGTTTAAATACCCAAGATACTGTTATTAGCTATCGTAAACAAGGTATAGAAAACCGTGATGTTTTACTTGAAAAAGCGTTTGCTCAATTGAAAAAGGGTAAAAATCCTGAAGCTGTTTTAGCTGAGCTGGCGACAAAACTGACCAATAAATTTATGCATGCACCGACCAGTGCTCTTCAATCGGCTGCTCAAGGGGGAGAGCTGGATAAATTGTTATATTTACGCGATATCTTTGGTATTGATTCGCCAAAGTAGACTTTTACTTTTTATTCTCTTTTTACTCCGTTATCTAACAACGTTTTTTGCCTGCTATCTATTTGGTAAAAATTAATAAGGATAAGCTTTTCTCTTCGCATTGACCTCGTCTTGTCGATTATAGCAATGCCAATAAGTTTCTTATCACTGAGCCCCCACTTTCTTATATGGAATGGTATTACTGTGTTAGAATAATGCCAATGTAGTTTTATCTCCCCTGTAACATAAGAAAATTTTCATGAAATCATCAGTTTACCAAAAGCTTGAAGTATTAGTAGAACGCTTTGAAGAAGTACAAGCATTATTATCTGATCCTGAAATCATTAGCAACCAAGAGAAATTTCGTGCTTTATCTAAAGAGTTTAAGCAGCTTGATAACGTGACGTCAGTCTTTACACGCTATAAAACCGCTGAAGGTGATTTTGCTACAGCAGAGCTGATGCTTAAAGATGAAGATCCTGACATGCGAGAAATGGCACAGGAAGAATTCAAATACACGAAAAAAGCGATTTCGGATATTGCCGCAGAATTACAAGTTTTATTATTACCACGTGATCCGAAGGATGATAATAACTGTTTTGTTGAAATTCGCGCTGGCGCAGGTGGTGACGAAGCGGCAATTTTTGCCGGTGATTTATTTAGAATGTACAGCCGTTATTGTGAGAAAAAAGGCTGGAAAATTGAAGTGATGAACACCAATGAAAGTGAGCAGGGTGGCTATAAAGAAGTGATCATGAAGGTGACTGGTGAGGGTGTTTATGGTCACATGAAGTTTGAATCAGGTGGTCATCGTGTACAACGTGTTCCAGAAACCGAATCTCAAGGCAGAGTGCATACTTCAGCATGTACTGTTGTGGTAATGCCTGAACTACCTGAGTCAGAAGCGATTGAAATTAACAAAGCTGATTTAAAAATTGATACTTTTCGTGCCTCAGGTGCTGGTGGGCAGCATGTTAACAAAACAGATTCAGCCATTCGAATTACCCATATTCCTTCTGGACTTGTAGTTGAGTGCCAAGATCAACGTTCACAACATAAAAACCGCGCTCAAGCTATGTCGGTACTTCAAGCTCGCTTGCAACAAGCACAAGATGAAAAACGACGTAGTGAAGAAGAGTCATCACGCCGTAACCTCGTTGCTAGTGGTGATCGTTCTGAGCGAATTCGTACCTATAACTTCCCACAAGGTCGTATGAGTGATCATCGTATTAACCTGACTTTATATCGTCTAAACGAAATAATGGAAGGTAATTTACAACTGGTGATGGAACCGATAATGCAAGAAAACCAAGCTGACTTATTAGCTGAATTAGCTGAACAAAATTAGTCAGTTTATTTTGTCAATGAGTTCAATAGAAAATACAACGGTAGTCGATTGCCTAGTATACGGGCAGAAAAAACTAACGCTGAGTTCAGACAGTGCTAAGCTCGATGCTCAAATCCTATTGGCTTTTGTACTCGAAAAAGAGCTTAGCTACTTGCTAACTTGGCCTGATCAAAAACTTACTGAGCAAACAACACAACAGTTTATTGCTCTGTTACAAAGACGCATAATTGGCGAGCCAGTAGCTTATATTATTGGGTTCAAAGAGTTTTGGTCATTGCCTTTTAAGGTTTCCCCGGCAACACTTATCCCAAGGCCAGATACTGAAATTTTGGTTGAGTTAGTGCTTGAACACTTTGCCGAGCTGAAAGTTTTACATTGTTTAGATCTCGGTACGGGTACTGGTGCTATTGCATTATCCCTTGCATCAGAACAGCCTAGCTGGCAAATTGACGCTATCGACTTTAATCTTGATGCGGTCAAATTAGCTCAACAAAATGCGAAAGACTTAAACCTAACACGAGTAAACATTTTCCAAAGTGATTGGTTTAGTGCTATTAAAGATCGAAAATTTGATATCATTGTTGCTAATCCACCTTATATTGATGCCTTAGATGAAAACCTCCGACAAGGGGATGTGCGTTTTGAACCTAAATCTGCTTTAGTTGCCAAAGAAAAAGGGCTTGGCGATATAAAACACATCGCCCGACAGTCTCTGAAGTTTTTAAATCCCCACGGTGTGATTTATTTCGAACATGGTTTTGAACAAGCGGAAGAGGTGCGAAACTTGTTAACTACATTCGGCTACATAGATGCGCAAACTCAAAGAGACCTTAATGGTCATGAACGTATTACTTGGGCGCATTTCAAACCTGATGATATTAAAGAAAAAAGTAATTAAACAAACCTGAATTTTAAAAGGAATAACCTTGAAACATTTACATATAACTCTTGCGGTACTGAGCATCACCCTATTTACTTATCGCTTTATATTGACAATGATAGCCTCAAATAAACTTGAGCGTAAATGGTTAAAGATAAGTCCTCACCTCATTGATACACTTTTACTTATTGTTGGTGTCACACTCGCAGTAAAACTGTATATCAACCCGTTAGAGCAATTATGGTTAGCTGAAAAGCTTTTAGCTTTGATTGCTTACATCTTTACGGGTTATTATACCCTGAAGTTAGCTCGTAATAAGCCGATGCAAATTCTTGGTTATTTAGGTGCTATGGGCTGGGTAATGTTGATAGTACGTTTAGCCATGACCCGCGAAACAATCTTTTTTTAGTTAATCATTAATACCATTCCATATAAAGAAGTGAGTACTTTCTTAGATGGATGGGTATATAACATCAAACCATTGGAGTTATTTAAATAAACGTCTATGAATGAATTGTTTTTATCCGAATTGAAGTCTGTCGATAAAGACTTACTGCAAAAACTGGTGTTACTTGAAGAGCATATTTTTTCCGATCTCACCAAGGAGCCCGTAAGATCAGATGCATCGTTAGATGGCTTAGAAATAATTATCAGCCAATGCCTTGCTGTTATCGCTGAAATTGAATCACCAGTAGAAAAAGCCGAAGCATTGCTTAATGAATTGTACTTTCAGCATTTATTTATCGACAGATATCAGACCCGCTGGCCTATTTACGCATACAGTGTGGCAAAAGGTCTAAACCACCGGGCAATGTCCCCCGTGCTTAAAGCCGTTTTAGTGAAAGAAATTATCAGCGCATGTGGTTTTGAAACTGACTTGGTTTTTATCCCTAACAAAATTATGGTTCGCCTCTGTTGTGATGAGCAGTACGCCATTATTCTTGACCCGGTAACAGGTGCCTCACTTGATTGGACCGAACTTGATCAACGTTTGGAAGACTTAACGGGTGATCCAGGAGAAGAAGAGCTAAAAGCAATGGATGACAGTGTTACGTTAGTCGAGCATTTATCCGCACTGAAAAGGACCTTGATTCAGGAGAGACTCTTTGATAAAGCGCTTACTTGCGTTGATATAATCTTAGCGTTAAACCCCGATGATCCATTACAAAGAAGAGATCGAGGCTTCTTGTTACATCAGCTTGATTGTTTTAAAGTTGCGGTAGATGATTATCGCTATTTTGTTGAGCAATGTCCTAAAGATCCTGCTGCAAGAATATTAAAGATTCAACTTGAAAATATTGATGTAGGTAATAACGTGCTGCATTAAGCCTTTATCTTCTTATTTAACTCGGTTTAACAAACTTTGTTTGCTCTATACCCGTTATCATTCAAAGAGCACTCTGAAGCAGGCATCTTGATTGGTAACTAAGCTCACTCATTTAGCTCTAATTCGATCAAGTCATTATTCTGATTGGTATTATTAAAAATAAAAGGCAAAAATATGCAAGAAAACATGGTCGGAATCACGCCGTTAATCACTAATGATGCCGTAGTATTAGGCCTCCTTACGCTTATCCTTGGTTTCGTTTTTTATACTTCCCATAGTAAAAATATCGTTTGCCAAAAATTTTACAAATATGTTCCCGCTTTATTAATGTGTTATTTATTGCCCTCGTTGTTGAACACCTTTGGCATAGTGAGTGCAGAAGTTAGCCAAGTTGACGATGTAGCGAAATATTTTTTACTACCGGCTTGTCTGGTGTTGTTAACACTGAGTATCGATATTAAAGCCATTGTTGGTCTGGGCAGTAAAGCCATTATCATGTTTTTAACAGGCACCGTTGGGGTCGTTATTGGCGGCCCAATTGCCTTACTGATCGTTTCTGCTATCTGGCCAGAACTCATTGGCGTTACAGGACCTGAAGCTGTTTGGCGCGGTATGGCCGCACTCGCCGGTAGTTGGATTGGCGGTGGTGCTAATATGCTGGCAATGAAAGAGATCTATGGCGCCGATGGGAAAATATTTACCATCATGGTTACGGTTGATATTGTTGTCGCTAATATTTGGATGGCATGTCTTTTATATATTGCCGCAAACCATAAAGCGATTGATGCTAAAAGTGGCGCAGATACCTCAGGTATTGACAAGTTAATTGCTGATGTTGAAGCGTTTGAAAAAGACAATAAGCGTACCCCTGAATTGAAAGATCTTATACTTATTATTGCTATCGCCTTTGGTGCGGCAGGCTTTGCTCATTTTTCCGCTGATATACTGGTACCCTTCTTTCAACAAAATTTCCCTGAACTGAAGAAATTCAGTTTACACAGTAAATTATTCTGGATTATTGTCATCGTAACTTCAATTGGCTTGGCTTTATCCTTTACCAAAGCAAGAAGGCTTGAGTCTGTCGGTGCATCTAAAGTTGGTAGCTGTTTCTTATATATACTTGTTGCCACCATTGGTTTACATATGGATATCACGCAAATAGCACAGGCACCTAAATATGTTGTTATCGGATTAATTTGGATGGCAATCCATATTGCCTTATTATTTGCCGTAGGTCGGTTAATTAAAGCCCCTATTTTCTATTTAGCCGTGGGCAGTAAAGCGAATATAGGTGGAGCCGCATCTGCACCCGTTATAGCGTCAGCGTTCCATCCGTCATTAGCGCCTGTTGGTGTATTACTTGCGGTATTAGGTTATGCCTTAGGTACCTATATGGCATGGCTTTGTGGACAGTTATTAAGAATAATAAGCAGTTAATCTGAAATACTTTCCTTGTCGCTGTATAGCTTAAAGTAGAAGTATCACTTAACACTCTTTTTTTTTCTTTGTATAGATAAAAATCTGGATATATTTTAGGAATAAATGATGACAATTAAATCAGTTTCAGTTAAAAACATTGACGTTGCGAATGATAAACCTTTTGTATTGTTTGGTGGTATGAATGTACTCGAATCACGTGATCTGGCGATGAAAATTGCAGAGACATATGTCGAAGTCACGCAGAAGTTGGGTATACCTTATGTCTTTAAGGCATCATTTGATAAAGCAAACCGCTCTTCAGTTAATTCTTATAGAGGTCCTGGTTTAGACGAAGGTTTAAAGATTTTTGAAGAAATAAAAGCAACGTTTAATGTGCCTATTATTACGGATGTTCATGAGCCTTATCAAGCACAGCCAGTCAGTGAAGTTGTTGATGTTATTCAATTGCCTGCCTTTTTAGCGAGACAAACAGATCTTGTGGTCGCTATGGCTAAAACGGGGGCAGTGATTAATATTAAAAAGCCTCAGTTTCTTGCTGCGCATGAAATGAAGCATATCATTACTAAATTTTCAGAAGCGGGTAATGAGAACATTATTTTATGTGAACGAGGTAGTTGTTATGGGTATAACAACTTAGTGGTTGATATGTTAGCAATGGATGAAATGAAGCACTACGCTCCGGTTATATTTGATGCAACACACGCCCTACAAAAACCGGGTGGACGCAGTGATAGTGCAGATGGTCGAGGTGCTCAAGCGGCACAATTAGCGCGTAGTGGTATGGCCATTGGCATCGCGGGGTTATTCATTGAGGCACATCCTGATCCTAGCACCGCTAAATGTGATGGCCCTTGTGCATTACCCCTTGATAAATTAGCGCCATATTTAACTCAGATGAAGGCTATAGATGACTTAGTTAAAGGTTTTTCGCCACTGATCACCGACTAGTTTGCGTGATACTAAATGGAGTTTAAAGCGGTATAATAAGCTGAGAAAATAAAAAAGGTGTCCTAGGACACCTTTTTTATTTGCGATTATTTCAGTAAACATACGCGTATATAAGATCGTATGGTATAAATAGGATTACTCTTCGATTAAGCTTACTTTGCTTAATGTCACTGATTTATTTTTATTTGCAGCTTGCTTTTGTTTAGCAAGTACTGAGTTTGTTTGTAATTCAGTGTAGTTGATTTTAGCGGATACTAAAGATAGCTTTAAGTTATTATGTGCAGTAGCTATTAACAGGGTTTGATCAATTACTTCAGTTTTAACAAGTGTTATTTTGGGTACGGCAGCTGTGGATATTGTACTGAATAAAAATGTGGCAAAGAATGCGACAAATAAATTAGTTATTTTAATGCTTTGTTTCATGTTTTTTGTCCTTATATCTCCTGGTAGTCAGTGTTAATTCCTATAGATTTACTAAGACTTTTCTCGCACTGATTTATTCTTCAAGATAAAAGCGTGTGGGTTGGGAGCACACGCTATACCTGACTTTTATAAAACGGTGAGATGGTGTCCTTCATCTACGATGTGAATAATAGCCAATATGATGCACAAATAATAATGACTTAAATTAATCTTATACATTAGAAAAACTAATAGATACCTGTTATGCTGACTGCAATGGTTTTTATTTGGCAACGGACTGTATATTTACAGTAACATTAAAATTAACTGGTGAAATATGTCTCATAGACTCCCCCCATTAAAAGCGCTTAGAGCATTTGAAGTGTCAGCAAGACAGCTTAGCTTTACTCGAGCAGCAGAAGAGCTTTTTGTTACTCAAGCAGCAATCAGTCATCAAATAAAAATATTGGAAGACCACCTAGGTCTTAAATTATTTATGCGAAAAAATCGTGCCTTATTTCTCACCGAAGAGGGGCAGACATATTACTTAGACATAAAAAATATTTTTAATTCGTTACATGATGCTACCGAGCGTTTATTGACTCGCGGTGCTAAAGGATCGATAACGGTTAGTTCACAAGCCAGTTTTGCTATTCAGTGGTTAGTGCCCCGTTTAACGGCATTTAACGCATTGCATGGCGATATCGATGTAAGAATAAAAGCGGTAGATCAAGCTGAAAATTCACTGACTGAAGATGTTGATGTTGCTATTTATTATGGGCGAGGCAGTTGGCCAAATATTCACGCTGATAAATTACATACCGAGTACTTGATCCCCGTTTGCTCACCATTATTATTACAAGATAATATGGCTAATGGCAAAAAAGCTCTGTTGTCGTTAGAAGATTTATCAGAACATACATTATTGCATGATACTTCGCGTAAAGGCTGGCAGCGCTGGTTTAAACAGGTGGGTGTTAAAGGGGCGAACGTAAATCATGGCCCCATATTTAGTCACTCGGCTATGGTTCTACAAGCGGCTTTACATGGTCAGGGCGTTGCCTTAGCTTATAGTGTATTGGCTAAACCAGACATAGATTCGGGTCGTTTAGTCTGTCCTTTTAATGACGTATTAGTCAGTAAAAATGCTTATTTTATCGTCTGTCGTGAAAGCCAAAAAGAAATTGGAAAAATTACCGCGTTTACTCAATGGATGTTAGATATGGTTGAAGCAGAGCAAGAGAAAATA
Organism: Colwellia sp.; assembly: GCA_037132835.1. Lineage (GTDB taxonomy): Bacteria > Pseudomonadota > Gammaproteobacteria > Enterobacterales > Alteromonadaceae > Colwellia. The sequence continues at coordinate 15,263 of JBAHZW010000005.1, forward strand.
ATGGATGGACAAATAAGTTAATGACTGCTCACACACCTATTCAAGAAGTGATTGATACGGCCGATGGAAGTGGTATTAATATACTATTGAATAAGGTCGATAATGCCATCGCACAAGTGATTTTTGCTCATGGCGCTGGTGCGAATATGTCGCATGAATTTATGAATGAAATAACGCATTTGTTTAATAAATCAAACATTAATGTTATGCGGTTTAATTTCCCCTTTATGGATAAAAGAGCCTTAACCGGTAAAAAATACCCACCAGATAGAATGCCTAAACTGTTAACTTGCTATGAAGCCGTTATAAAGCATTTACTTGCGCAGGGGCGCAATCCTTTTTTGAGTGAAGGCACACTACCTCTATTTATTGGTGGTAAGTCGATGGGCTCTCGTGTTGCAGCGACTTTAGTGGCTGAGTCAGCAGGCTTAAAAAGTAGTTTTATCGATGAAATTACCGGTGTTTTTTGTTTAGGTTATCCTTTTCATCCAGCTAAAAAAATGGAAAATCTTCGCCTTGAACCATTGCTTGGTGCTAATAAACCGGTGCTCATTATACAAGGTGACCGAGATACGCTGGGGAATAAAGCAGAGATCATCAGTTATCAATTGCCGGACCACTGTCAATGTACTTTTTTGGAAGATGGTGATCACAGTTTAAAGCCGAGGGTTAAATCGGGTTTTACCCAGCAAGGACACAGACAACGTGCCGTTGATGAAATTGTTACTTTTATTCAGAAAGAGGTTAAGTGTAATAATGCTAGCCATGGGGAAGCTAAATGAACACCGACTATAGAGCAAATACCAACTCGACAACAAGCCGAACGCAGTTTTTACTTCGAAGTATGATGGTTTTTGTTGGTATCAGTGGCTGTTTTTCTGTACTATTCGGCGCTTGGTTAGCACACGGCGGTCAAACACTATCGTTAACTGTACAATCTAGCTTGGCAACAGCACTACAATATCAATTTATTCATACGCTTGCGTTATTTATTTCGTTAGTTTGGCTGAAAAGTAGTAAGCCATCTAAGGTATTGTTTAGTGCTTGCATTGCCTTTGTCACAGGAATTTTATGTTTTTGTGGTGTAATTTATATCAAGGCATTTTTTGAACTTATCGTGCTCTTACCCATAATTGGCAAGTTAACACCCGTGGGTGGCATTGCTTTTGCTGTCGCTTGGCTCTTGTTAGCCTTTGAGAGTAAAAATAATTTTTAACTACAATTTATCTAGGGGCTGTTGATCTTTCGAGATTGTTTTAGCTCGAACAAAATTTAACCGCGAAAGATCAACACCCCCTAGTATTAATAGGCTAACGATTACTTTATTTACTCTGTCGTTAGCTATAAAAGGTAAATATAACATATGACCTCTATCGTTTTATTTTGTCGACCGGGCTTTGAAAAAGAGTGTGGTGCAGAAATCCAAGAAAAAGCCTCTTGGAATGAAATGTATGGCTATTTAGAGCTAAAGAAAAACCAAGGCATCGTTTTTTTTCATTTACAGGTAAGTGAGCATGGTGAAGCCTTAATGAATAAGCTGCCCTTGAAGCGGCTTATATTCGCTCGTCAGTGGTTTATTACGGTAACAGAAAAGATCGAGCTACCTGATTTTAATCGCGTTGAAGCGATCACTGAAGCGCTAGGCAATGAATGGCAATATAGTGATTTACGAATGGAGATGCCCGATGACAACGACGGTAAAGCCCTGAGTAAGTTTTGTCGAAAACTCTCAGTACCTTTACGGCAAGCGCTGCGAAAAGAAAAAATTCTTACCCAGAAAAGTAACGATTCTGCGAATGATCCCGATGGCGCCATTTTACATGCGCTGTTTCTCAGTGGAAAAGAAGTCATTTTAGGCTTTTCATTAGTCCGTAATAGCTCACCACATGTCATGGGGATCCCAAGATTAAAATTTCCAAATGCCTCACCCAGTCGCTCTACTTTAAAATTGGATGAAGCTTTTATACATTTTATTCCTCGTGATGAATGGGATGAACGGTTAACATCAGGTATGAATGCCGTTGATTTAGGCGCAGCGCCCGGAGGTTGGACTTATCAATTAGTTCGCCGTGGTATGATGGTCACAGCGATAGACAATGGCGCTATGGCAGAGTCTTTAATGGAAACAGGCCAAGTAAAGCATAAAATGATGGATGGTTTTAAATACGTCCCCATGAAAAAAAATGTTTATTGGCTTGTCTGTGACATGATTGAGAAGCCACAACGCGTAGCTAAGTTAATGAGTGAATGGTTATTATACGGTCATTGTAAAGAAGCAATGTTTAACTTAAAACTGCCAATGAAAGGGCGTTACCAGCAAGTTACCCAAGACTTACAGTCAATTAAAGATGCCTTTAGTGAACATAAAGTGAAGTATGAACTTTATGCAAAACACCTTTATTATGATCGTGAAGAGATCACCGTGCACGCACGCTTACTTTCTCCTGCGCCACTCAGTAATAAAGAGTAATACTATTTCCACTAAGTTGTTGAAGGATTACGAATACTCCGTTGGGTAATAATACCAACGGGGTATTCACTTTGTGATGCTAGCCGTGTTATTGGTTGATAATGGCAACATGATTGTTACCTTTAAACCACTCGACACTTGGTTTTCTGCAACGATTATTCCTTGGTGTAATACAATAGCTTGTTGGGCTATAGCTAATCCTAAGCCCGTACCTCCGCTACTTCTATCTCTGCCATCGGCAACACGAAAAAAAGGCGTGAATAGTTTTTCTATCATCTCTTCCGGCACACCAATTCCGTTATCTGAAACGGTTATAACTATTTGATTATTTTGTTCACTTAATTTAACCCTAACAACTTGGCCGTTTGGTGCATACTTTACTGCGTTATTTATAATATTACTGATAGCACTAGCGAGTAGTTTTTCATCGGCTAAAATCATCGGGGTAACCGTCTCGTCAAGCGCGATAGTGACATTTTTACTGGTTGCAAAATATTGACAGTCGTTAACAACGTCCAATAGTAAAGCGTTTAGCTGGACATCTTCGGCGGTAAAAGCATCCTGATTGTGTTCTAATCTTGAGAGCGTAAGTACATCGGCTATCATTTCATCCAGTCGCTCCACTTCCGTCTCGCAGCGGTTTAAGTGTTTTTGTTGCTCAACATGATTACCAATGTTTTTTTCTGCCAAGGCTACGGCAAGTTGTAAACGGGTTAATGGCGATCTTAATTCATGGGATACATCACCTAATAAACGTTGGTGTGCGGTTATATTATTTTCTAACTGTTCAGCCATTTGGTTAAAACTTCGAGCAAGATCACCAAATTCATCAGAGCGTTGGTCAAATTTTGTGATACGGGTCGTTAACTTACCCTTGCCAATCTCTTTACTGGCTTTTTGTATTGCAATTAAAGGGCTAGTAAAGCTTTTGGCGAGTAACCAGCAGGATAGGAAGCTGATCATTAATAACATTATGATACGAATAGCAAGCGGCAGTTGCTTCAGCCAACTCACAATGCGTTCACGGTGTAAATCACTGGCAATAAATAATTGATATTGCATATCATTAATGACAATAGGTTGAGAAGAGGTCACTTTGATAAAACCAAAATCAATGGTCACAGGATTATTAAGAGGATGTTTTCTTAAATAGTCTGCTACTTCATCTTTTTCACGCATTTTGTGGATAAAAATTCTGTTATTACTGACCTTTTTGATGATTAAATCTTGGTGGTGCTTCCTGCGAAAATTTCTCTGTAACTCTCTCACTTTGATATTATCTTTACCTGCCAGTGCCTGTGTGTACTGGTTTAATAGCTTTAACTGTTGAGGGTTCACTTGTTCTTGGCTAGGACTTTGCCTAAATTGCATAGTGACAAGGTAACTAATGAGCACAGACGTGAGTATTACCAACCAAAAAGCGAAAAATAGTTTTAAGCTGATCCCTAAGTAAAACCTTTTGTAACGTGACGGTGGTAAAGTGCTCATCGTTATTGTTCCCCTTGTAAAAACACGTAACCAGCACCGCGTACGGTTTTTATTTTGTCGATAGGGTCAATAGCAAGGAGCTTTCTGCGAACATTACCCACATGTACGTCAACCGTTCTGTCATATGGACTGAGTTTACGTTGCAGCACTTGCTCCGATATTTCCGCTTTACTGACAACTTTTCCGTGGTTATCAAGTAAAAAGACCAGCACCAAATATTCGGTGCCCGTTAACTGCAGTACGATATTTTGACAGGAGATCTCTCGGGTGGCTTGATTAACTTGCACATGATTAATACTTAATTGCTTAGCAGGTGAGAGTGCTTCGGTATTTTTTTGATTTTTTACAATAGAAATACGTCTTAATATTGCTCTCATGCGCGCTAATAATTCACGATGCTTGAAGGGTTTTGCTAAATAATCATCGGCGCCTAATTCTAAACCCAATATTCTATCATTATCGTCACCCTTAGCGGTTAACATCAAAATAGGTGTTTTATGATTACCCCCCAGTGCTTTTAATACTTCGAAGCCATTCAATATTGGCATCATCACATCCAGTAAAATTAAATCAAAACTGTCATCAAATGCTTTTGCTAAACCACTTGCTCCATCAAGACATGAAGTGACCTTGAAATTTTCACTTTCAAGGTACTCGGTTAATAGCTCGGTGAGTTCGGCATCATCATCTATTAATAAAATGTGCTTAGTCTGCGTTGTCGATAAGGTCATATAAATGGCTTCTTTTATGGAATAGATATTTACTTATGGGGCTAGTTTACGTGATTTGAGTGATGCAAAAAACAACTTTACATAGCTTTACATAGCCTTGCACTGCTTTGCATAAAATCGGCATACACTGTAACTGAATTCAATTAATAGCCTTTTGCATAAGATATTGATTCATTTTTTAACGTATTGTTATAAACGTAACTAAATTATTATAACAATAACCCATAGTCTCTAAGAGGAAAACTCAAATGAAAATAACATTCAAAACATGCGCTATTGTCACATCACTTTGCTCGGCATTGATTTTAGCTCCAGTGAGTTATGCTTGTAGTGATAACTTAGCGAGTCACTCAGAAACGCATGCTAAAAAGCACCATCACTCAGGTGAAGCGAGGTTTGCTAAACTGATTAAAAAATTAGGTTTATCTGACTCGCAGCAAGCGGAGATTAAAACGCTGAAAAGTGAAGCGAAAGTGGAAAATGAAGCCTTGCGTCCAGCAATGAAAGCCATCCATGATCAAGTAAAAGTATTAACGTCGGCAGAGAGTTTTGATGAGCAAGCTTTTATTGCCTTGTATGCGAGTAACCAAGATGTTTTCACTTCAAGGGCACTCATTAAAGCCAAAAGTAAATTTGCCATGAAAAATATTTTAACGGCAGAGCAATTAGAAATATTTAATAGCATGAAAGATAAAAAATCTAAGAAGCATAAGAAATCACGTAAATAAAAAATCACATGCCTATGTAGTATACTCAGGAACGCTTTATAAGCGTCATCTTCGAAGTCTCTCATCGAAGATCCATTGCGCTTTAGAAACGGGATCCCCGATTAAAATACCACGGGGATGACGATCCTGAGCCAAGTGCATAGGCAT
>JBAHZW010000077.1:0-17035 GCA_037132835.1 Colwellia sp.
TTTATACAAGGCAGAGCCTTTGTAATGTGGTTATTCCACATAAAAAGGTGATAACGCCGTAAAAACGACCAACAAACGCTGTCTGAAAGATTCGGCTAAAAGCGTTTTTTTCATTGTTGAGTCGTGTTTGCGTAGAATGACTAGGCTACACGCAACTCGCCGCGAATAAAACGCTTTTAGCTCGAACAAAATTTAACCGCGAAAGATCAACAACCCCTAGAGGTTATGTTATCCACTTAATTCTTATTTTCTCCTTACCGTCACTTTGTTGAATAACAGGAAAGATCGATTATCTAAAGTACTATTGTCTATAGTATCGAGCATAATAAATAACTGCTTTTAGTGAAATACAGTTAACCATAATATTGATAAAAAGATTGTTATTTTTATGTTGTCATCAAGGGTGATAATGATTATTATTTGCATGTAAAATTTAACTAAATGGAATTCATATGAAAATAATTAAAATGATCACCTTGCCTTTAACACTTTCTTTATTACTCGCCACTGGTTTTATACAAGCCAAAGAATATGAGGTGAAATTACAGACTTCTGGTAGCAATGGAAAAATGATGTTTTTTGAACCGAACTTTATAAAAATAGCCGTGGGCGATACCATTAATTTTGTCCCTGCCGATGTTACCCATAATGCAGTGTCATATTCAGTACCCTCTGAAAAATCAAGCTTTGAAACACCTTTAGGTGTGGCGACTAAAGTAACCTTTAGTGAAGAAGGGGTGGTATTGGTAAAATGTTTACCACACTTTTCCTTAGGCATGGTTGCCGTGATCCAAGTAGGCGATAAGGTAGACAAAAGCAAAGCGCTTGCTGATTGGGATAAAATAAAAGTGGGTGTGTTAATGAATAAAGATGCGGGCGATGCTGCGATAGATAAAATTAACTAAATCGTATTGTTAACATCGGGGTAATACCAATGTGTGAGGCGATTTTTTTACTGGGGTTTTATCGCACAACGCTGTCCTGCATAAAGCATATTCACAAGCCTATTTTTAATAAAGAATTGTTGCTAACAAGCAGCGATAAGTTGTCATACCATTTGGCTGTGATATTATTCCTTGATAAAATAATAAGGGCTGTTTATCACAAGGTAACCTGTAGGTAATTAACCTAGGTCTAACCAATATTTATAGGTTAGTGTTGATAACATCCGTTGAACAAAAAATTCAGTTCCTACTTCAGTACGGCTCAGCAGGGTAAATAGCGCATTGATGATATTATTGCCTGAAAATTTTAAACGTAATACGATCTCCCAATAAAGCGTCAAGGCCCTGAATCAGCTATAAATGACTAAAAGTCACTCACGGGATAAACAAGATGAAAAAAGCACTCTTACTAAGCACCTTATTATTGTTAGCCAGTTATATTACTTTTGCTAACCCATCGATTGAACTAGGTCTCGAATTAGGCCAGCAAGTGCCTGAGATCTCGGTGCTCAATACTCAGCAACAAGCGGTTAACATTAAACAACTTAGTGGTGAAAAGGGTCTAATTATTGTTTTTTTTCGTTCAGCAGATTGGTGCTCATTCTGTAAAAAGCACCTCATTGAGCTGAATGATTATACGGAACAGTTCACTCAATTAGGTTATGGTTTAGCGGCAATATCTTATGACTCAACAACTATTTTGCAAAGCTTTACTGACCAACAAAATATAAGTTATCCACTATTATCCGATCAAAAAGTACAGACCATGCTAGCCTATAACATTGTTAATGCAGACTATGCGCAAGGTGATGAACATTATGGAATCCCTTACCCTGGTGTGGTAGTTATTGATAAATCAGGTAAGCTTATCCATAAGTATTTTTATATAGGTTATAAAAATCGCGTTAAATTTGAAGCGCTTTATCTACAGCTAAACACTTCAGTTAAGTAGCATAAGGGATATAAATTCGCTTAGTACAAGCCACTATCAATAAAAAATTGACTCGGCGGTTGATAAGGCGGCTCGTTATTGAGATGATCATTCAGGTGCTGGGAAAGCTGAATAAATAAGGCTAATTGATTGAGGATTTGGCTAGCATTTGACTGATGGAAATAAATGAGCTGTTTTAATCAATGATTGAGTAAAATCAAATAAAAGGAGTTGTTATGTTTAAAAAATCTCTACTGGCTGCGTGTATCGCGAGTATTACTTTAATTGCTTGCGGTGAACAAACACCAACGAGCATTGATGATTCGTCAATGGCGGCTAAAACATTGTCAAAGGTTGCAGAAAAAACGCTTAAAGTAACTCAAGTAAGCCAAACACAGCAAAGTAAAGTTTCAGTAACTAAAGCTAATTTTTCACCTTATGCAGATCAAGACTACCCGACACAATTACTCTTTGGAGAAACGCATATTCATTCTGCATTATCTGCCGATGCGGGTGGTGGTGGGACGACCTTACTGCCTCGCGATTTATACCGCTTTGCTCGTGGCGAGCAGGTATTAAGTAATACGGGTCAACCCGTTAAATTAGATCGACCATTAGACTTTATTTGTTTAACCGAGCATACCGATGGTATGGGGGTGATCACCGATATTTTAAAAGGCACAGAAAATATTTTGGCCGATGAACAAGGCGCTATATTTCATCAGCGTTTTAGTCAAGGCGGCGCTGAGGCTAAGCAAGCTTCATTTGATTTGATCTCAGCCTTTGCCAATGGTGAACTCTCTAGTGCTTTAGTCTACCAACCCGGAAATCCTGGTTATACCCGCACTTGGCATGATTTAGTGGACGCCGCAGAAGAATTTAATGAACCACATCGATTTACCACTATGCTTTCTTACGAATGGACTTCAATGGTTAAGGGCAATAACCTACATCGTAATATTATATTGCGTGATGGCCCTGACAAAGCCTTGCAGGTATTACCTTTTACCATGACCGCTCCTATTGGCAGTGCTAATCCACAAGATTTATGGAAATGGTTAGCTAATTATGAAAAAAAGACCGGTGGTCATGCGATTGCGATCCCACACAATGGTAACTTATCTAATGGTTGGTTATTTGCCCTGCAAGATGACTTTAATAATGGTGCTAAATTTGATTTGGCTTATGTCACTGAGCGGGCAAAATGGGAGAAACTCGTTGAAGTGGGTCAAACGAAAGGAGATAGCGAAACCCATCCCAAATTATCTCCTGATGATGAGTTTGCCGATTATGAAACGTGGGACTTTGGTAATCTTGATTTAACCGCCAAAAAAACCGATGCCATGTTAGCAACAGAATATACTCGTTCGGCCCTAAAAAATGGCTTGTTGTTAGAAACCGAACTGGGTATTAACCCCTTTAAATTAGGTTTTGTTGGTGGAGGTGATCTGCATACCTCATTAGTGACCCAAAATGATGATAATTTTTTTGGTGCTTTTGCATGGATGGAGCCATCAAAAAAACGTCTTAATCAACCGGGAAAATATAATAAAAAATTAGATATAGGTTATGATGCTTGGCGTTATGCTACACCTGGACCAACTGCCGTTTGGGCAAAAGAAAATACCCGTGCTGCCATTTTTGATGCGATGAAGCGCAAAGAAGTGTATGCCACCACCGGGCCTCGTATTCGACTGCGAGTCTTTGCGGGTTATGACTTTACTCTGGCGGATCTTAAGCAACGTAACATTGCCCGTGTTGGTTATAATAAAGGCGTACCCATGGGCGGAGATTTAGTTTCAGCTAATCCTGGCCAAATACCGAGTTTGTTAATTCGTGCTTTGCGTGATCCTGATGGTGCTAACCTAGACCGTGTGCAAGTGATCAAGGGCTGGGTAGACTCTTCAGGAAAAGCCCATGAAAAAGTATACGATGTAGCTTGGTCAGAGCAAGCCTCAGGTAAACGCAAAATAGACAGTCAAGGTAAGCTCGCTAAGGTCGGTGATACCGTTGATTTAGCCATCCCTACTTGGACCAATACCATTGGTGCGGTGCAACTTCAAACCCTATGGCAAGATCCAAGCTTTGATGCTTCAGAAAAAGCTTTTTATTATGTGCGCGCAATCGAAATACCAACACCTCGTTGGACCGCTTATGATGCGGTGCGTTATCAGGTTACTAGCATGCCCAAAGGCATTAAACTAAAAACTCAAGAGCGCGCTTATAGCTCGCCAATTTGGTATAACTCTAAGGGCTAATGAGCACTTAGAATAATAGGATAACTATGAAAACCATACTTAAAGAGCCGTTACTGCATTTTTTATTGTTGGGTGCGGCGCTTTTTTATTTTTACTCGTTAACGGCGAGTAGCACCTCAGGTGAAGATAAAATCACAATCTCAGCGGCTAAAGTGGCGCAGTTGCAATACAGTTTTGAAAAAACACGGCAACGTCAACCGAGCAAACCCGAGCTTGATGCCTTAGTGAATAACTATTTAAAAGAGCAGGTCGCTTATAAAAAAGGGGTGGCAATGGGCCTACTTGACGGCGATGGTATTATTGCAAAACGTGTTCAGCAAAAAGTGGAGTTTATGGTCGAAGATGCTGCTACTAGCTCTGATCCTAGTGATGAAATACTAACGGATTTTTTGAATACTCATCGTGAAGATTATCGCAGTGAACAAGTCTTTACTTTTATGCAGCTGTATTTTGACCCAAGTAAACATCAGGATATAAATACTCAGTTTGATAACACGCTAGTGAAAATAAATGCTTTAGCACTAAGTGAACATACCCCGAAAAACCTACTGCCATGGTCAGACAATATTTATCTAGACTACCAATACACAGAGATATCTTATGGTTTAATCGCTCGTTACTTTGGTCGTAAATTTGCCGAGGCCTTAGTTACTCTACCGATGAATGTTTGGCAGCGTGAGGTTAAATCAGGTTATGGTTTACATTTGGTTAAATTGACGGCTAGACGAGGAGGGCAGGCACAAGGATTGGCACAAGTGCGCACGCAGGTAAAAAAAGATTGGCTAAATCAGCAACGACAAATCAGTCTAGATAAATTTTATCAAGCCCTGTTTAACGAATATAACGTCGAGTATAACGCAGAGAACCAAGGAGAATATCAAACCAAAAATCAGGTTAACATTAACTCTGAATCTCAAGTTGTCTTAAGTGAAGGATAAGCGTCTTAAAGCAAAGCACTTAGATCAGATATTATCACCGTATTTTTAGCTGTATTACCTTTGTGAATCCCATCGCCAATGCCGCCGTATTTCCCCGTATTTATCTTCTTATAATCTAAACGGCTGTTAAGTAATCTTCAGATAATCGTTAAGTTGTCACGCCTTAAAAGACATTGCTCTCTTTTTAGGTTAGTTAAAAAGGGTGACCTACCATCAACCAAGTACTATTTCCTTCAGATGAATGAGTATAATCAAGCCTTATCACAATTCCTGCGGTCAGAGCTCTGAGTGATATACCCAGATCAGTTTTCCAATCAGACAGTAGAGTCTTTCGATGAAAAGTGGGCGATACACGTCCTCCCTCAACATAAAACACAGTTTGTAGCCAATCAAGATTTAAAAACCTTAACCAGCGCACATCCGCAATGGGGTTATAATCTAAGGTCATTCGATATTCTGCGGTCGCATAGATCACAGCTTTATCGTGAAAACGATTTTGTCTAAAACCACGTAGGCGATGCATGCCTCCTAGCGTTGCTCCCTCCAAGAACGGCGCATTACTGCTCACTTCGCTAAGGCCATCCCCATCAACTTTTACCTGCCAACTAGGTGAGTAACCTAACCACATATTAACGGCTAAGATATTTTGCTTGGCAAAAGAGGTCTTACCAAAAGAAAAATACTTGCTGGCTTCAACTTCAACAAAACTCCATTCATCTTTTGATTCTAACCATCGAGGGTTATAAGTAAAGGCAATATATTGTGAACTGCCTTCACTGGGGTTGGTCGGAAAATCGGTATTATTATAATAAAAGCCTAATTCCAGCGCATGTACCGCACCTGACAATTCATCTGACTCATTGAGGCTGTTTTGGTCGCGGTAAAGTTGATAGCGGTTAAACTGCCGAGCGACCAGCACACTGGTACCCGTTTTCAAGGGATTCCAACTCTTAACGCGCGCAGGGTTAGTCAGTAAACCACCTTGAAGTTTATAACGTGCCATACTCTCTTTAGCCGCATTACCCCAAGGCAAGACATACTCTAGCCTAACATCCCACCAATTACTGCTACCACTACCTTCAATAAAGTCATCAAAACTGGAGTCGTTCATGCCTGCTCTTACTTGCCCCTTCGCAATGACTTCACCGGGTAATGGGGCATAAGCACGCATTAACGGAAAGCGCCCTAACATGCCAATGGCACTAAAAAACACACGGTTACTGTCTAACACCCGATAATTCCATAAACCTAGGCCGATACCTTTAGTATCGCCACCATAAACAGTACCACCAACGGACATTTGTGGTTGATACAAGCCACTCATCATGCCACCGACACCGCCTAAAAAGCCAAGGTCATCGGTACTTAACGCAAAAGGTAACATCATCGTTTCACGTTTTTTGAGATTTTCTACACGATCAACTGATAACTTCACTGTCGCTGGCGGTTTAGCGCGAACGGTTGGACAAAACAGTACTAAAATGAACACTGAAAGGAGCATTAACGTTAAAGGAGTGTGTTTAATACTTGAATTAAAACGGGATAAATAAATAGTATGCATTGGCGAATAACAACTCTAGTGATAATAAAAATGATCTTGTTTTATGCAAAATAAAATCATGATTGAGTATAGCGAATAAAAGTGAATTTATTTAGTGTGGGCTTTATCAAAGTTAGTACGCAAAACTTTTGCCCACTTTCTGATAACACGTTTGGTATCAATACGATTTTTTATTTTATTCGCCCAGCCGAAGTAACTATTATCACCAATAATTTCCTCATCAATAATTCGTGCCAATATCTCGCCACTGACACTATCATATATCTCTAAATATAAGGTTGCCTCGCCTGTTTCTTCAACATAGGTTTTGGTATTGCCAATACCATTTACATCTGGGGCATTAATGTCTAAATCAATCACCATAGGTTTTAGTAATAAGGTCTGTATACCCGCGTGATCAACAATAGAAAAAAGGGTACTTTTACTTAACTCTGCTGAAAATGTTTCATCAAACAACTTGGCTACATCTGCTTTAATATTTACGACATCTTCATCGGTAAGTCGCTGAGAGCCGATTCTATTCTGGCGATTATAACTACGTTGCCAATTTTTCTTAAAAGCCACTTTACTGGGTAAGATATGTATCTGGTTATAATCCGCAAAGTCCACCCCAGCTTTCAGGTAGGCAGTGGTTGAATACGTTGATTTTTTTAACAGCATACCTTCAGGTGAAACGGCGGGTGCAGTACTGGTGTTCATCGAGCTACAGCCGATAATGCATGTTGCTGCCATGGCAACAATACTCATTTTGACAATAAATAGTTTTTTCATCGGACTTTCCTTGTTATATTTTTTTCAGTTATTGTTTAATTAATGGGTTAACTTAATGACCTGTTTTTTATCTTTATCGACCAAGACGAGCGCCACCCTTATGTTGAGAGCTACGTTGCATGTTACTTCGTTGGCTATTGCCTCGTTGGCGACTTTGTAAAGCACGATTCATATTGCTGTGATCAAAAGAACGATACTGACCTTGTGAAATGTTTTTTCTGGTCGTAATACTCTTATTTCGTGTTTGTTGATTGCGTTGTATCGACGATTTTTTGTTCGGAATAGTTTGCCAATTTTTATTACTACGATTTTGCCATTGACCATCTTGATGACGAACCACATTACCGCGCTTATCGGCAAAAACATTATTGGCCCGTTTAGGTGCAACTCTAGCTTTTTGTATACTACGATTAGGCGTGATGTTTTTAGCAATACGGCTTTTGTTTTTTCCTTGGTTATATAAGTTATTACGGTGTGATTTATTACTCAATTTTCCCTTATTATTAACCGTACCGCGCCCTATATTATTGCCTGTTTTATTTCTATTGCCAATGCTGGTGGAGTTACCAATATTAATATCGCCATTGATATTAATATTGGTATTATGACCACCGTGATGGCCGCCACCGTGATAACCTCCCCCGCAACAAGGTCGAGGATGATGGTGATAACCGCCACCCCATCGGATACCCACACTAAAGAATGGCCCGCCCCAACTTACACCAACATTCCAGCCTGTCCAAGGGTTATAACCAACATGCATACCCCAAGTTGGTGGCCGTGGATAGTACCAGGCGCCATAATAAGGTGGGTAATACCAACCAGTCCCGTAAATAGGCACACCGTAATAAGGGTATGACCACATATAACCTGGGGTATAACCGACATAAACCACCTCAGGAGTTGAGTCATAGACTGTTACATAGGTCGTATTATACATAGGAGAACTCGGTGGGATTTCAGCAATTGCTGCAGTCGGAATAGAATCAGCAACTATCCAAACGCCTTCAGGCGTGTTACCAACAAACCAAACACCATTATCTACCGCATAGTATTTATCCGCTATTTTTAACACTTGTGCACTGGTGTTTACCGCATAATCAACGGCAGTGCCTTTAATATTAACGAACTTAGGCTCACCGTCATATTGCACGGTTAACTTTGCTTCACTACGTTTAATCGCTGCTGTTTGAGGAATTTGGGCATCGAGTATCGCTTGATTGGCCTCATCAGTGCCCGCAACTGAACTCCTTAAACCGCCAATATCCGATTCAGGTGGAATATCATCAAAACTTTTGGGAAGTTTATCTGCACGAACAAAGTTCCAAGGACCCTGTTGGCTTTTACTTTTAAACCAACGACCCGAAAGTAATAAATACATATCTCCGCTGGCAATTTCTCTTAACCAAGGTGTTTCTGTATTGTTTACATACAGTAACTTCCCACCCGTTAAGCTCACCCAATTAGGCTTGCCATCAGAGACGATTAACTCGGTTGCTTTGGTTACGGTAATGACACTAGGCACAGTGCTAGGAGTCACGCTAGCTTCTTTACTTATAGCTTGGTCTTGGTTATCCGTTAAGCTTTTAGCGATCATAGTCACTAAGTCACTGGGCGGGTAATCGGTAACAATCCAAGGACCTAATTCCTTACTTGCTTGATACCAGATATTGCCGTTAGTTAAATAATATTTCGCTTTATCTTTAACTTTAATCACCGCAAAACGAGTATTTAGGGCACGTTGATATGGACTGTTGTCGATATCCTTAAAAAGTGGCTCACCATCATAACTTAGCAATACCGCTAATTGATCTTTAAAAATAATCGTAGGGGCATCATTTTTTATGCTTTCTAAGCTCTTTTTTACTTGTTCAGAGCGAGCAAGTGTTGCCGTTAATTTTGATAATGAGCCAGTCAAACTAGAGCTTTCTAATTGCTGTTCAATAAAGTGACTGAATTCTTGTTCATCACTGTTTTTAGAATCAGGCCAGCCAACTTTAGTCACTTTAATATTTTGAAAAATAACCGAATCAGCGCTGCGATCTGTCTCTAGGGTTGAAGAGAACCAAAACACACCGAAAATAGGCTGTTCGTTACCTTTCAATACCAACTGCATTGCGGCTCGGCTTGTGAGTATATTGCCTTGTAATTTTTCTGGTTGAGGTTGATAAATAACAATAGTTCCTTTATCACCAGTTAACTCCTGTGGCCAGTTGGTGGCCGAAACTGAACATGAATAGCTGACAATAATAACAAGTACCATGTACGTTTTAAATTGTTTATGCCAGCGGCTAATGAAGTTATTTATCATCATACTATCCTGTATAGTGGGGGGTAAAATAGCGTAAAACTGAGAATTAATGCTCAAGCTTTAAATTCAAGCTAGCCTCATTCTGACACTAATTTAGTGGTATCAATATTAACACCAAAATTAAATTCCATAAAAATTTTGCGATAACCTAGTTTATTTACTTGGCAATGTTCACTAAAAATATACCAGCAAAGGAAAAACAAAGTCCAATTTAAAGGCCGATAATCCAAGCACGGCCAAACGGCCAACTATAAAAATAATGATATTCAGTATAAAAGATAGCATGTCATTTAATAACAGCAACCCTTTGACGGATGACGGAAGAAAAAAGCTAAGATTAGCGAACTAATACCTCTGAACATAAAGTATATCGCAATAAGTAAACTTAGGGGCTGTTGATCTTTCGAGATTTTTTTTGCAGCGAATTGGTGGGTATTTATACAAGGCAGAGCCTTTGTAATGTGGTTATTCCACATAAAAAGGTGATAACGCCGTATAAATGTCCAACAAACGCTGTCCGAAAGATTCGGCTAAAAGCGCTTTTTTCATTGTTGAGTCGTGTTTGCGTAGAATGACTAGGCTACACGCGACTCGCCGCGAATAAAACGCTTTTAGCTTGAACAAAATTTAACCATGAAAGATCAACAACCCCTATACTCAGGAACGCTTTATAAGCGTCATCTTCGAAGTCTCTAATCGAAGATCCATTGCGCTTTATAAACGGGATCCCCGATTAAAATACCACGGGGATGACGATCCTAAGCCAAGTGCATAGGCATGATTATTTTCAATTTTTATTAACAATTTATAGCCAGGAATCACTATTCGGGTTATAAATACCCTATTGATTTTTAGATGGCTAGATAGCTGTAATTGCAAGTGATATTCAGCGTAACTCGACCAATGAGAGTAAAGATGAAACAAGACACTAAATTAGATACAAAAATAGTCAATGCTGGCCGTAGTGCTAAATGGACCAAGGGTGTAGTAAATCCTGCGGTTACTCGTGCATCGACAGTAGTTTTTAATACCGTTGCTGAAATGAATCATGCTGTGGCTAACCGCCATAATCAAACCATGGTTTATGGCCGAAGGGGAACCACGACAGCTTTTGCTTTTAGCGAGGCAATGACTGAACTAGAGGGTGGTGCAGGTTGCGCACTATACCCATCGGGTACTGCTGCTATTACGAATGCAATTTTAGCCTTTGTACAACAAGGCGACCATATATTAATGGTTGATACTGCCTATGAGCCGACTCGAGATTACTGTGACAAAATTCTGACTAAAATGGGTGTGTCAACAACCTATTATGATCCTTTAATTGGTGCCAATATTGAATCTCTTATTCAAGACAATACCCGTTTAATTTTTTTAGAGTCTCCGGGCTCAATTACTATGGAAATTCAAGATGTTCCGACGATCAGTGCAATAGCGCACAAACATGATTGCATTGTCATGTTAGACAACACTTGGGCTGCGGGGATTAACTTTAAGCCCTTTGACTATGGTGTTGATATTAGTGTGCAAGCGGCGACAAAATATATTGTCGGTCATTCAGATGTTATGTTAGGCACAGCAACAGCCGTTGAGAAATATTGGCCGCAACTTAGAGACTACAGCTATTTAATGGGACAATGCACTTCTCCAGATGATTTATATCTAGCGCTCAGAGGTGTTCGTACGCTTGGCGTAAGGTTAAAACAACATCAAAAAAGTGCCCTTAAAGTAGCTCAGTGGCTACAGCAAAGACCAGAGGTTGCTAAAATTTTACATCCAGCATTTGACTCTTGCCCGGGTCATGAATTTTTCAAACGAGATTTTGAAGGCTCCAATGGCTTATTCTCTTTTGTGCTGAACTGCGGTAACAAACAAGCATTAACGGCCTTCTTAGATGGTTTACATCATTTTAAAATGGGCTATTCGTGGGGAGGATTTGAAAGCTTAGTTTTGGGTATTACCAATGTAAATGCTATTCGTAGTGCGACAACCTTTGATTGTGAATATCCGTTAATTCGTATTCATATTGGTTTGGAAGATGTTGATGATTTAATCAATGACTTAGCACAAGCCTTTGAGCTATTTAATCAAGTGCTTTCGGATACTTAGTTATTATAGCAATCTGCATAAGAAAGTGTTCTCTTAGCGATGATTTAGAGGCAAGTCATTGATTATGAAGTGGTATAAAAGCTTAGGATATAGACCTTATTGCCACACCAACTTTTTAAAGTGAGCGCGGCAAAGAGGCTCGTAGCGCTCATTGCCGCCAACTTCCACTTGCTCGCCACTTTTAACCGCCAAGCCCTTTTTATCTAAGCGAATAACAAAGTTGGCTTTACGACCACAATGACAAATGGTTTTTAGTTCAATGAGTTTATCAGCCCATGCGAGCAGGGCGGCACTGCCTGAAAAAGTTTGCCCCAAAAAGTCGGTGCGAATGCCGTAGGCAAGCACAGGAATATGCAATAAATCAACAATATCGGTTAATTGTCTTACTTGCTCTGTTGATAAAAACTGTGCTTCATCAATCAAGACACAATCAATTTTTTTCACCTTGTTTTTGACGACTATTTCACTGTAGAGATCATTTTTTTGATCAAACAAAAAGGCATCGGCATCTATGCCCAGTCGAGAACTTACTTTGCCTTGTTCAAATCTATCATCAATTTTGGCGGTATAAATGACGGTATTTAAGCTGCGCTCTTGATAATTGTATGATGATTGCAGTAAATGCGTTGATTTTCCTGCATTCATTGATGAAAAATAAAAGTATAATTGTGCCATGGGGTTTAAATTAGCGCCTTATTTTAAAACCATTGAATTAGTAGTTATTGACGTTGCTATTGCTATTTTTTTGCTGAGCTAATGCCTGAATTGACTTATAACCTAAAGTCTCTAACAAGCTAGCCAGTAAACTGCTGGCACCAAAACGAAAGTGTTGAACGTCAGCCCAACCACTGCCTAATATACTGTCAGCAAGGCCTAGGTAAATAGCCGCATCATCGACATTTCTCACGCCACCAGCGGCTTTAAAACCAACGGCGGTATTTGTTTCTTTTATCACGGTCAGCATGATTTTTGCTGCCTCAGGTGTGGCATTTACCGCAACCTTACCCGTGGACGTTTTAATAAAGTCAGCGCCGGCATTAATACATATTTCACTGGCTTGGCGAATGAGTGCTTCACTTTTAAGCTCGCCCGTTTCAATAATAACTTTCAACTTAGCTTTATCGCGACATACTTGTTTACATGCCTTGACCATGTCAAAGCCAATGCTGTCATTACCGGCTATTAATGCACGATAAGGAAAAACCAAGTCGACTTCATCGGCGCCATAAGCAACCGCTGCGAGTGTTTCAGCTAAGGCAATGTCTTTATCATCATTGCCATGGGGGAAGTTAGTGACTGTTGCTATTTTTACTTGCGGTGTACCTTGTGCAAGCAGTGTTTTTTTGGCAAGAGGAATAAAGCGTGGAAAAATGCAAATTGCTGCAGTTTCACCTACCGGGGACTTAGCTTGTTGGCACAGAGCTATAATTTCTTGTGCCGTTTCTGTATCCGTAAGGCTAGTTAAGTCCATTAAAGACAGTGCTTGTAAGGCTATCGTTTTACTGGCGGGGCTACTTGGATTCAGTGAACTATTTGAGCTTTGTAAATTGTTTGACATAATTAATATTCCTAGAGTGCTCTTACAATGAGATGAAAATGCCGGCAATTGCTGCGCTCATTAAATTGGCGAGTGTAGCCGCATACATAGCGCGCATACCTAACTTGGCAATGTCGTGACGACGGTTTGGTGCCATAGAGCCAATACCGCCCAATAGAATGGCTATTGATGATAAATTGGCAAAACCGCATAAGGCAAAAGTTATTATGGCTTGCGTTATCGGGCTTAAGGTTTCTTGTATTTTCATAAAATTAGCGTAAGCAAAAAATTCATTAACCACGACTTTTTGACCGATAAAACTGCCTGCTTGCAGCATTTCATTGGCGGGTACACCGATAATATAAGCGAAAGGGGCAAACAGATAACCCAAGAAAAACTCTATGGTGATATCTTGGTAACCGAATAAACCAGCAAGACCACCGACGAGAGTATTGAGTAAGGCAATTAAAGCAATAAAGGCCAGTAACATGGCACCCACATTAACCGCAAGTTTAAGGCCTGAGGCTGCGCCGCTCGCAGCGGCATCAATGACATTGCTTGGTTTATCCTTGTCGTCATTATAATCAACGTTGTGCGTAACTATTTTGTCATGTTCTGTTTCGGGGTAGATAATTTTAGCCATTAACAAACCACCGGGTGCAGCCATAAATGAGGCAGCAATAAGGTATTTTAGTTCAACGCCTAAACCCGCATAACCGACGAGAATAGAGCCAGCAACCGATGCTAAGCCACCCACCATGATGGCAAACAGCTCAGACTGCGTCATTTTGGCAATATAGGGACGAATAACCAGCGGTGCTTCGGTTTGGCCGACAAAGATATTAGCCGTTGCTGATAGTGATTCAGGTTTGCTGGTTTTTAATAGCTTTTGTAAAGCCCCACCAATGATTTTGATGACCCACTGCATTATGCCGAGATAATACAGTACCGCGATTAAGGAAGAGAAGAAAATAATATTGGGCAGCACTCTCACAGCAAAAACAAACCCAACACCGTTGTTATACATGGCATCAGTGCCTAAATTACCAAAAAGAAATTTAATACCCACTTTGGCACTGTCGATGACGCCTTGCACCCCCGTGGTCATTGAATGTAAAAAATCTTGACCAAAGGGAATATATAAAACAAAGGCACCGAGTAGTAGCTGTAGAGTAAAAGCTAGGCCGACGGTGCGTAGGTTAATCGATTTTTTATGATTTGATAGGCTGTAGGCTATAGCCAATAAGACTACAATGCCTAATATGCCTCTTAATGCAGATAAATCCATAAATAACTCTTTTAATTTATTGTGTTACGGTAATTGTGAAAGTTGTCGAATTTTGGCTTTAAGGAGTTCAATAGCCATTCGGTTTTTTCCACCGCGGGTAATAACAATATCAGCCCAAGCTTTAGATGGTTCGATGTGTTTATAATACATCGGCCTAACGGTTGCTAAATATTGTTTAGTGACAGAGTCAATACTGCGATTACGTTCTGCTAAGTCGCGTTGAATTCTTCTGATCAAGCAGATATCTAAAGGGGTATCCATATACACTTTAATATCAAACGATTTTCTTAATTTTTTATTGGATAATAATAAGATACCTTCGACCAAAATTATCTTAGTCGCGGGGAATTCTGTTGTTTCTTTGAGTCGGGTGTGAGTTTTATAACAATAGTGGGGTCGGTGGATACTTTTATTTTTAATCAGTTGTTTTAGATGTTTTGATAACAGCTCGTGATCGAACGCATCAGGGTGGTCATAGTTTGTTTGTTCGCGCTCAGCGATTGTTAAATGTGACTGCTCGCGATAATAAGCATCTTCAGAGAATATAGAAATTCCCTCTTCACCAAGCTCGGTAACAAGTTCGTCATGAATGGTTTGCGCGAATAGTGTTTTACCTGAGGCTGAAGGGCCTGCTATTGCAATTATCGTCGCTTTATTCACTTTAGCTGCTTTAGTCGATGTATTTGATGTATTTAATTTAGTTGTTTTCAATGTTTAGCCTGTTTTAAAAGAAATATCAATCATCTAGTTGTTGTTTAGCCGATGCATTGTTCACATTAACAGCAGTTCATCGTCAATTTTATTTATAAGCGTAATAACCCCTAGACTAGATAGGGATCCTAGATAAATAGTTAACAAAGATACAATGCCTCATTTACCCAATTTTATAAAGGTGTTAAATTAACATAACTTTGACCGCATGGTCATGTTTTAGTGGTTTTATTTTTGTTCTTCACCAATCAATATTGTAAATATTTACACAAGGAATCTTTATGGCTCGCGCAATTATTTTAGTCGTTGATAGTTTTGGCATCGGTTTTGCTCCCGATGCCGCTGATTTTGGCGATGTTGGCGCAAATACCCTTGCCAACTTAGCAACGACATACTTTAATGAAACGGGTAAAAAAATTGCTTTGCCTAATTTATCTGCCATGGGTTTGATCAAAGCCTGCCAGCAAGCATCACAGCAAGAATTTCCTTATCAAGGCACTGAGCCAAATAAAGGCGCTTATGGTTTTGCACAAGAGATCAGTACGGGTAAAGATACTCCTAGTGGCCACTGGGAAATGACTGGAGTACCAGTGTTGTTTAATTGGGGTTACTTTACCGATAAAAAAAACAGCTTTCCTCAGTCGCTAATAGACACCATTAATCAAACCACAGGTTTTGCCGGCATGTTAGGTAACTGTCATGCTTCAGGTACCGAAATACTTAAGCGCTTGGGGGATGAACATATTAAAACGGGTTTACCCATTTGTTATACCTCGGCAGACAGTGTTTTCCAAATAGCGGCTCATGAAGAGCATTTTGGCTTAGAGCATCTCTATACATATTGTCAGACAGTGCGTGAACTGTTGAGTGATTACAATATAGGACGTGTTATCGCTAGACCCTTTATTGGTGATAGCAGTGATAACTTTGCTAGAACAGGTAATCGCCGAGATTATTCGGTCTTGCCACCTGCGCCTACTGTACTTGATAAAGTCTCACAAGCGGGCACTCATGTGATCAGTGTGGGTAAAATTGCGGATATTTTTGCCCATCAGGGTATTGATGAAAAAACGAAAGCGACTGGCTTAGATGCGTTATTTGATGCAACCCTAAATCACATAAATAGCGCGCAAGATAACAGCCTTATCTTTACTAACTTGGTTAATTTTGATCAGGACTTTGGTCATAGACGAGATGCCATTGGTTACGCGAAAGAGCTGGAAGCACTTGATAAACGGATACCTGAGCTATTTGCAGCAATGGCTCCAGATGATTTACTCTTTTTAACCGCCGATCATGGTTGCGACCCCACTTGGCCAGGAACAGAGCATACCAGAGAATATGTGCCGATTATTGCGTACCATCAACACATTGGTGTGGTAGAGCTTGGTAATCGTAAGACTTTTGCTGATTTAGGGCAAACGCTTGCGGAATTATTTAAGGTTGAGGCGATGGATTACGGTACGAGTTTCTTGACGGCACTTAATTTCAAAAGTTAACACTAGAACTAAACATGCCTATGCACTTGGCTCAGGATCGTCATCCCCGTGGTGTTTTAATCGATGTATGGACTCCACCAACCCACTAATGTAGGTTGGCTGTAACCAAACAAAGGAGCCATACAATGAAGAAGTGTAATGTAATTGGGTTAGATTTAGCAAAAAATGTTATTCAAG
>JBAHZW010000058.1:0-7409 GCA_037132835.1 Colwellia sp.
TAATGCAGAGGCTTTAGCCATAACATCGGCAAGGTTATCAAATTGATAAACATGCGAGCCGAGTTGGTAGCGATAATTAGACATTTTATATATCCCAAGTTTTAAATTAGGCGCAGAATTTGCAAAGACTATAGAAAAGAAAAAGCGAATATCGTTCCAAACAAATAACGCGATAACGCAAAATAAAAATAACATATAAAAACAATCACTTATTGACAACGCGCACCAAGGCAATGCAATCTAATGAGAGGTTAAAAATGTGCATTTCAAAACAGTACCATGATAAAACCTCTACTGCACTACAGAGGTGCAAATCCTTCACCTTTAATATCAATCAACAAGCACAAAGCTTAGGCCAATGGGGGCAACGTTATAATCAACATAGTGGTGGGGTTTTTAACGGCCATTTAAACGAATTTAAAGTCGCGGGATTAATTGTTTTCAACAAGGATTTGGTCTGTCACCTATTCAATATATAAGGGGCTACCACCTCAATGAAATAAGGTGAATTTTATTGAAAGTTAAAAATAATATGAGTATTGCTGATCTTGCACTTAATGTTGGTTTTTTCCATATCGGTACATTTAATCATCAATACAAAGACTTGTTTGGAGAAACACCCACACAAACAAAGCAACGATCAGAGCATTATCAACAGACAATATTATGTTAAGACTCTATATACTCGTTATACCAAAGGAATTAATTAAGTGATCAAGCATTACGCAGGAAAAATTATCACTAACAAGGCGAGAGTTGCAGGAGATAGTTATTCTCACTTCAAGACTCACAACGTAGGTAGGGTTAATTTTAACAACTAAGGCTGATCACCTTTTTAGTTTTTTTGGTATTACCATTCAAAATGCAAAAATTTAACAAGTCGTGATATTGAAAACCAATTCAGCATTGCAGCACTCTAAGGACATAAAACGTCATAATGAATAAAAATAGGAATACTTAAATGTTTGAAATTGCAGTGATCTACTTAGCAGCAGCTGTTCTTGCCGTGCCAATAGCAAAACGCATTGGACTCGGTTCGGTGCTCGGTTATTTACTCGCAGGTATATTAATAGGTCCTTTTGTCTTAGCACTGGTTGGCGATCAAGCTGATGTCATGCATTTTGCTGAATTTGGTGTGGTAATGATGCTCTTTTTAGTGGGATTAGAGCTCCGACCGTCACGATTATGGAAGCTCAAACACGCCATTATTGGTCTCGGTGGCTTACAAGTTGTGATCACCAGCTTATTGTTCTTTCTTATTGGCTTTTATTTTTTACAGTTAAGATGGGAGGCTGCACTTGCTATCGGTTTAATGCTTGCACTGTCATCTACCGCCATTGTATTACAAACACTCACTGAAAAAGGCTGGATAAAACAGGATGCCGGACAAAATGCCTTTTCAGTACTGCTCTTTCAAGATATTGCAGTTATTCCGATATTGGCATTATTACCGTTGCTCGCGTTTAATGGCCATATAACGTCCAGCGCGGATCAGCATAATTTAATTGCACACTATCCCGCTTATGGACAAGTACTTATCTCTGTGATGGTTATCGTTTCCATCACTCTAGCCGGAAAATATATATCAACGCCCCTTTTTCGTTATATTGCAGAAACACGCCTCAGAGAGCTCTTTACCATTTCCGCATTATTATTGGTGATCTCGATTGCAGTGATGATGCAAAAGATTGGTCTCCCATCGGCATTAGGTACCTTTTTGGCAGGAGTCGTCCTCGCAGACAGTGAGTTTAGGCATGAACTAGAGGTCGATATAGAGCCTTTTAAAGGATTATTATTAGGCTTATTTTTTATCACTGTTGGCGCCTCAATTGATTTTCCACTGTTATTCGATAAATTATCCATGGTGGTATTACTCGTCGTCATACTCATTGCCGTTAAAGCCATCGTACTGTATCTGTTAGCCCTATTTTTCAAACTAAAAGGCAATCAAAAATTACTTTTTGCACTGGCATTAGCACAGGGAGGCGAGTTTGCTTTTGTACTATTAACACTGACTTCCTCTTTGCAAATATTAACCCCAGAGCAAAATAACTTGACCACACTGGTGGTGACGGTCTCAATGTTACTCTCGCCTTTATTGTTACTCCTGTATGAAAAATACTTTAATCGGGATCATCCCACTAAACAGCCTTTTTCTCAGAGCGAAGAAATAGAGCCAACCAAGAGTGTTATCATTGCAGGTTACGGTCGCTTTGGGCAAGTTATTGGGCGCTTACTAAGTGCGCAGGGTTATCACCTCTCTATTCTTGACCACAGCCCAAGTCAGGTAGAAATATTACGCCGTTTTGGTAGTAAAGTTTTCTATGGTGATGCGGCCAATCAAGACTTACTTAGTGCAGCGGGTGCCAATGAAGCCCAGTTGCTAGTCATTGCTATTGATAACCCTGATAAAGTATTAGAAATTGCAGCACGCGCAAAAAAACATTACCCACAATTAAAAATTGTAGTGCGCGCGATTGATCGCCGTCATGCCTATCAACTATTAAATATGGGAATCACCACTTTTAAACGTGAAGTCTTTGATTCAGCGCTTAATTTAGGCGTGCAAGCATTAACGCTATTAGGTAATAGCCCCGAAGCCTCGCAACGCGCAGGTGAAATATTTAGTCAACATGATAACGAAGCACTACAGACGCTTGCCAAACTCTGGGGAGATGATCATCGCTACGGTATCGCTATCAAACAACGTGTTGAAGATCTACATCAAGTATTAAAAAATGATAAAGAAGAGCAAGATAAATTGAATGCCTGTAAGGAGACGACAAATAAAGCGAAGGATTGTTAAATAATTTTATTTTAAAGTTGCTGTCAGCAAAAGCTGACAGCATATATCAGATGACTAATCCAGTGTCTTCTGTTTTCTTTTTGCTCTGAAATAAGTCACGGATTTTACTGCTACAGCAGCTAATAGCCCCCAAAAAACAGCATGATAAATTAGATGTAGCGAGCCATCACCAAGTGCATGGTCACTGTGCGCAAAAGCTTGTGATGAAAGTAATAATGTAAAAATAAGTGTAACAAATTTCATAAAGTTTCCTATTAGTTAAGATTTATTTAAGCATACCTTGTGTTTCAATAAATTCGATGATCTCAGATAAACCTTGTTGCGTTTTCATATTACTAAAAACAAAAGGTTTATCACCGCGCATCTTTTTCGTGTCTCTGTCCATCACATCCAATGATGCACCTACCAAATCTGCTACATCAATTTTATTGATGATTAAAAGATCTGATTTAGTAATACCAGGCCCACCTTTACGTGGAATTTTATCACCCGCAGAAACGTCAATGACATACAAGGTTAAATCTGATAACTCAGGGCTAAAAGTAGCACTAAGGTTATCACCGCCACTTTCCACTAGCACAAAGTCTAAGTCAGGGTGACGCTCATGCAATTCATCAATAGCAGCTAAATTCATTGATGCATCTTCACGAATAGCAGTATGTGGACAACCACCAGTTTCAACACCAATAATACGATCAGCAGTCAGTGCACCATTACGGGTTAAAAATTGTGCATCTTCATAGGTATAAATATCGTTAGTAACAACGGCCATCTCATACTTATCGCGCAGTGCCAAGCATAACTGGCTTAATAATGCCGTTTTTCCCGAGCCAACGGGGCCCCCCACGCCAATACGTAATAGTTGTTTTTTTCTCATTGTACCTCTCTCATATTTTAGTTTTTTAAGACCTAAATAGTCTTGTATACTGCGTCTCATGCCATGCACTCGCCATCGCAAGTTGTGGTAGGCTTCCACCAATATCCTGTGTCTCTATTTTATTTGCTTTATTTATCACAGTCGTGACTTTATCGCTTAACTCAAACAGTAAATTTTGAGCCTGGGTTTGCCCTAAGGGCACCAGTTTTGTGGCAGCTGCGACTTGGTTATCAATATAAGTCCAGCAATAACCGCTTTGTGCACTGATTAAATCGAGCTGAAAAAGATATGCAATAATCGCAAAAATTGCGACAAAACTACTTTCAGGCTCATCTAATAATTCTCGGTAAATTTCGCTATCGAGATTATCAATACGCTTCACTAAGCGCACTAACGCTTTACCCATCGCCACATCTGCAAGGCGTAATTCACTACTTTCACGACAGGCTATAAGTTGCTGGTTATACACGCTAAAGCGAATAAAATCACCCGTTTCTAATGCATGATAGAGACGTTTTAATAATGCCAAATCGGTGCGAGCAATGGACTCATTTAAGTTCACTTCAATCCACTCAAAGGTGCTTTTTTGGTTATTTATCCAGCCCATCTCAATTGCATATTCAAGCCCCTGCGAGAATGCAAAACCTCCCACAGGCAAGTTAGCACTACAAAGCTGTAAGAGGCGGTTAAGTTTGAGTGGATCGCTATTATTAGTGTGCATGATTATGGTCATTTTTATCAGGGGCATGGTTGCGATGTCCATGACCGCGTTTGCCATAAGCACCATTTTCAGGTTCAAAAATAGCGGGGGTTTTATCAATGCTTAAGCCATAATCCTCAGCCAATGCTTCTAATACATGATCAGGTTTGAAACGCACCCATAACTCACCCACCTGTAATGAAGTATGGCGATTTCCTAAGTGATAACAGACCTTACTAAAAGCCAGCCAATCAGCGCCGATAGCCGTTGTAACGTCTTCCGCTTGGCCCTTTACTTCAATCAATAAACCACACTCTGTTTTTAATATTTCGCCTATTAATAAAGGGTGACCACGTTCAACAAAGATACCGATATCAACGCCGTTATCAGTAACGCTTTTAATACGCGATTTTTTACGTGTTTCCTGATCTAAAGTAATGGAATCATCGAGGGTATCATGGGTATGATCGAGTCGTTCAAAAACCTGTAACATGACTTGTTTATTTCCTTTTTCTTGCTTGTTTTTCTGTATTAAATAACACTTTTTTGAGCAAGGTAGATTAGCTTCAGACAAAACGCCAAAAGGTTTATTTCATGGGTGTATGTTTTATATGAAATTGAAATAAAACATAAATAATGTCGTATAAAATCAAACGACCTAACCCAACTTAAAATAGGCAGTAACGCTGTGCCAACGGTAACTCAGTCGCAGGTTCACAGGTTAATAACTCACCATCAGCACGCACTTCATAAGTCTGCGCATCAACTTCAATTTTGGGTTGCCAGTTATTATGTATCATGTCTTTTTTACCGATATTTCGGGTGTTTTTACACACGCCAATCAAACGAGTCATACCCACTTTTTCAGGGACATTATTATCAATAGCGGCTTGTGATAAAAAGGTCATTGAGGTTTTTGCGGCAGCAGACCCAAAGGAGCCAAACATTGGCCGATAATAAACCGGCTGTGGTGTTGGAATAGAGGCATTTGCATCCCCCATTGGTGCGGCAGCAATGAAACCAGACTTTAAAATCATCGCCGGTTTAATGCCAAAAAAGGCCGGTTTCCATAACACAAGATCCGCCAGTTTTCCTACTTCAATGGACCCCACTTCATGACTGATACCGTGACTAATGGCTGGGTTAATCGTGTATTTTGCAATATAACGCTTAATGCGAAAGTTATCATTACGCTCTGTATCAGGCGCAAGAGGACCACGTTGTTGTTTCATTTTATGCGCCGTTTGCCAAGTACGGGTGATCATTTCGCCGACACGCCCCATCGCCTGCGAATCTGATGCGATCATGCTGATTGCACCTAAATCATGCATGATATCTTCTGCTGCAATACTCTCTTTACGAATACGCGAATCAGCAAACGCAACATCTTCAGGAATAGAGGGATCCAAATGATGACAAACCATCAACATATCAAGATGTTCATCTATGGTATTAACCGTATAAGGGCGAGTGGGATTGGTTGATGAGGGTAAAACATTTGCTTCACCACAAGCGCGAATAATATCAGGCGAGTGTCCACCGCCCGCGCCTTCGGTATGGTAAGTATGAATAGTACGGCCCTTAAATGCGGCCATGGTATCTTCTACAAAACCTGATTCATTCAAGGTATCGGTATGGATAGCAACCTGTACATCATATCGATCGGCAACCGCCAGACAGTTATCTATCGAGGCCGGTGTTGTACCCCAATCTTCATGTAGTTTTAAACCACAGACACCCGCTTCAATTTGCTCTTCTAAGGCTTGTGGTAAACTTGCATTGCCTTTGCCCAGAAAACCAAAGTTCATTGCAAAGTCATTGGTTGCCTGAAGCATTTTATGGATGTTCCAAGGGCCTGAAGTACAAGTCGTTGCATTGGTTCCCGTCGCAGGCCCAGTGCCACCACCAATCATAGTGGTCACACCAGACATGAGGGCTTCTTCTATTTGCTGTGGGCAAATAAAATGAATATGCGCATCAATCCCCCCCGCGGTGAGAATCTGCCCTTCCCCAGCAATGACCTCAGTGCCAGGGCCAATTTCAATATCAATATTATCTTGGATATCGGGGTTACCCGCTTTACCAATAATCGCGATACGCCCCTCTTTAATACCCACATCGGCTTTTACAATTCCCCAATGATCTACTATCAGCGCGTTTGTTATCACCAAATCTACGGTATCAAAACAAGACGCTTGGCTTTGACCCATACCATCACGAATCACTTTACCGCCACCAAATTTAACCTCTTCGCCATACTCGGTGAAATCCTTCTCTACTTCGAGCCATAGATCCGTGTCCGCTAAACGAACGCGATCACCAACGGTTGGGCCGAACATATGTGCATAAGAATGTTTATCAATACTTGCCATGGTTATAAGTCTCCTTGAATTTCTGCACGAAAACCAAATACACGGCGTTTACCGCGATAGGCGATTAATGTCACTTCTCTTTTCTGACCAGGCTCAAAACGTACCGCGGTACCAGAGGTAATATCAAGGCGATAGCCTTTACATTTTTCGCGATCAAATGTTAATGCCGGATTGACTTCATAAAAATGATAGTGCGAACCAACTTGAATCGGGCGATCACCTGAATTTGCCACACTCATGGTTAACTTTTCAGAACCAACATTGAGCTCTCGCTCACCATGGTCGGTTTTTATCTCACCTGGAATCATCATCACTCCGTTAAATAATTGGGTTATGGACGGTCACAAGCTTAGTGCCATCAACAAAGGTAGCTTCGACTT
The DNA here is from genome assembly GCA_037132835.1 of Colwellia sp. Taxonomy (GTDB): domain Bacteria; phylum Pseudomonadota; class Gammaproteobacteria; order Enterobacterales; family Alteromonadaceae; genus Colwellia. The sequence continues at coordinate 7,136 of JBAHZW010000058.1, forward strand.
GTACTTCAGGGATCAGCTCAGCAATGCCATCCATCACTTGCTCACGAGTGAGTAGCGTGCGACCATAATCCATCATTTCTGCGACACTTTTGCCATCACGCGCACCCTCAATAATTTCCATTGAGATATAAGCCATCGCTTCTGGATAATTAAGTTTTACACCACGTTTTAAGCGACGCTCAGCGAGTAAAGCGGCGGTAAAAATTAATAACTTATCTTTCTCTCTTGGTAATAAATCCATAGTGGTCTCTTTTTATGTATGCCAAATTCGAGG
>JBAHZW010000122.1:0-32320 GCA_037132835.1 Colwellia sp.
TAATGCACCACAACTAAAGGTGATTGCAATAGCAATGGATTTAAGTGCCTTTGTTTTCATTGTCATAACTATTTTCCTTGTAAAATGATTGGTATATTTATTAATGCAATATTTATAACAGATCTTAAACAAACAAGCAGTACTTGGAAAGTCACCTAAGCTATTGCGACCATTATTACGCAAAAACGCTGTAAATATGTCCCTATAAGCTCTACTTATTCGTCAGGATAATTGCTCCTGCATTATCTAACATGCCTATGTAGTTTACTCAGGAGCTCTTTGTAAGCGTCGTCATCGAAGATCCATTGCGCTTTAGAAACTGGCTCCCCGATTAAAACACCACGGGGATGACGATCCTGAGCCAAGTGCATAGGCAAGTTATCTACTAAGCTATATCCATATAGCGTCATGAATAAGAAGTTTTACTTCATCAGGCAGCTTCACAGCTTCTTACTCTCTTATTCCGAGTATAAAATCAATGAAATTCCTTTAAGCTGATTCAGTTCAATTTCAAGAAAAAAGCACGGAGCTGACGAATGTCAGTGAGTACTTTTGACGCCTAAATTGGACTTAGCAGCGACAAGGAGCGATATTAATGGCGGAAGTGGCGCATTCCTGTAAACACCATCGCAATGTTATGTTCATCAGCAGCGGCAATAACTTCGTTATCACGCATGGAGCCACCGGGCTGAATTACCGCAGTAATACCTGCTTCGGCTGCTGCATCTAAACCATCACGGAATGGAAAAAATGCATCTGATGCCATGACTGAACCTTTCACTTCTAGGTTTTCATCCGCCGCTTTAATACCCGCAACTTTTGCTGAGTAAACACGGCTCATTTGGCCTGCACCAACGCCAATAGTTGCACTATTTTTAACATAAACAATGGCATTAGATTTAACAAACTTTGCTACTTTCCAACAAAATTGTAAATCACGCATTTCTTCTTCTGTTGGCTGACGTTTAGTGACAACTTTAAGTTCGTCACTCGTTACACTGCCTTGATCGGTATCTTGTACTAATAAACCACCGTTAACACGTTTAAAGTCAAAACCGGTAGTTTTAATATCCCATTGACCACATTCTAATAAACGTAAGTTAGGCTTTGCGGCCACAATTTGTGCTGCAGCGTCGGAGACACTTGGTGCTATAATGACTTCAACAAATTGACGTGAAACAATAGCTTCGGCTGTATCTGCATCTAATTCACGGTTAAAGGCGATAATGCCACCAAACGCTGAGGTAGGATCGGTTTTATAAGCGCCTTCATAAGCCGCTAAAATATCATCACCAATAGCAACACCACATGGATTTGCATGCTTAACGATGACACAAGCTGGCTCGTCAAATTCTTTAACACACTCTAAAGCAGCATCAGTATCCGCGATGTTGTTATATGATAATGCCTTGCCTTGTAATTGCTTGGCGGTAGAAACTGACGCTTCCTCAGGGTTTGCTTCTTTATAAAAAGCGGCCGCTTGATGCGAATTTTCACCGTAACGTAAATCTTGTGTTTTAATAAACTGGCTATTAAAAGTACGTGGGAATTTAACTTTGTTGTCTACCGATGCCGTTGAATCAGCTTCGCCGTACGCGGGTAACATTTTACCAAAGTAGTTAGCAATCATACCGTCGTAGCTGGCGGTGTGCTCATAAGCAGCAATCGCTAAATCAAAACGTGTTTTATAGGTTAATGAGTCATTGTTGTTATCTAACTCGGCTAAAACACGATCGTAATCACTTGCGTTAACAATGATAGTGACGTCTTTATGATTTTTAGCGGCGGCACGCACCATTGTTGGTCCACCAATATCAATATTTTCGATAGCGTTTTCTAATGAGCAATTTTCATCACTTACAGCATTAGCAAATGGATACAAGTTAACGACAACCATATCAATAGCACTGATACCATTTTCAGTCATGACGGCTTCATCAATACCACGACGCGCTAATATACCACCATGCACTTTGGGGTGTAATGTTTTAACACGACCATCCATAATTTCTGGGTGTCCAGTGTAATCAGAAACCTCTGTGACCTTGATACCATTTTCAGCTAATAATTTAGCTGTGCCGCCAGTGGAAAGAAGATCAATACCTTTATCACTTAAGCGACGAGCAAAATCAACAATACCTGCTTTATCTGAAACACTTAATAGAGCGCGTTTAATTGGACGTGGAATATCCATATTTTTTATACCTATAAAAGTAAATTGATGGTGAGCATTCACCAAAAAATTGTCATTTTCAGTGGCTACTACAGTTAAATACTAGCAAGTAACACTGATTTTCCCGATTAACACCCCAAGAATGACGCCAACGAGGTTAGTGCTAAAACATAAAAAGCACCCTAGGGTGCTTTTTATTAAAAATGTGATATTAGTTCATACCGTATTTTTTAAGTTTCTTACGTAATGTACCACGGTTTATACCCAGTAAATTCGCAGCACGTGTTTGGTTACCACGAGTGTACATCATCACTTCTTCTAACATTGGCGCTTCAATTTCACTCAACACAAGGTCATACATATCATCAACATCGTTACCGTTTAATTGTGATAAGTAATTGCTAATTGCAATTTTAGCTTGGCTACGTAATGGAGACGTTTTAGTTTGTGTTTGAATATCGCCAGTGATAAATGGAGAAGGAATATTTTGTTCGAACATAGGATATAACTCTTTCTTTGGTTAATAAAAATAAAGTGACGATAATTTGCACGGTTACAAAAAGCTTCCTGTTGCAAAATCATCAAAAAGTTGCTCTAACGTTACCAATTGCTCATCAGTAGACGATAAAGTATTAAAAGTTGATCTAAACGCCTTGCCTTGTTCAACATTAAACGTTGCGCTGAAGCCATCAAAGATCTCAACGAGGTTATGTATATACCAAGACACGTGTTTTCTAGCGATCATCACTCCTTTAAAATCGCCATAAAACTGATGTAACTCCATAATATGAGCCAAAACTATTGAGCGCACTTCGCTCAAGGCTGGTGCTAGCATCTTATTGCCCGTTGCCAAGAAGTGATTAATTTCTCGGAAAATCCACGGACGTCCCTGCGCACCTCGGCCAATCATTATGGCGTCTGCACCCGTATAATTTAAAACCTGTCGCGCCTTTTCAGGTGAGGTAATATCACCGTTTGCCACGACAGGAATTGAAATAGCGGCTTTTATTGCTTTGATAGTGTCGTATTCCGCGTTGCCTTTATAAAAGTCATTACGGGTACGGCCATGCACTGCGAGTGATGCGATACCGCTATCTTGAGCAATTTTTGCTATTTCAATACCATTACGAGTGTCTTCACACCATCCAGTGCGAATTTTTAGCGTAACGGGAATATTTACCGCTTTTACCACCGACTGAACGATACGTTCAACCAATGCTGGCTCTTTTAATAAAGCAGAGCCCGCTAATTTTTTGTTTACCTTTTTTGCTGGGCAGCCCATATTGATATCAATAATTTGCGCCCCGTTATCAGCATTTACTTTAGCAGCAAAGGCTAATTCGTCGGGACAACTGCCCGCAATTTGTACACTGCGAATTCCTGCGCCACCACTATGTAGCATTCTCAATCTAGATTTTTCGGTATTCCACAGTCTTTGGTTTGACGAAAGCATTTCGGAAACCGCTAAACCCGCGCCTAATTGACAACATAATTGTCGAAAAGGTTGGTCAGTAATGCCTGCCATTGGGGCAAGTATTACCTGAGAATCTAGTTGGTAAGGGCCAATATTCATACTGCTGTTTTTTTGAGCTACCTTTAAAAGGGCGCTAAGTTTACGTGTTTTCTTTTCAATTTAAAAGCATATAATTTGAACAATTTAAGTTTTTTTCACCTTTTTGATATTGACATTCTTTAAAGTATTATTGTGAGCATTAATCGTACAAATATCTAACAAAGTAGTTGACAACGGTGACAAAAAAGGCATCTCGAAAACAAGCTAAAACTCAGCTCGAATAAAGGCAGCAGGTGTAGGGAAGTAGAAATAGGAGACTCACTAACATGCTAATAACTCACAATATAATGACAACTATTTAAGATTTACAATAACCAATGTATGTTGCCAAGCCGATTTCAGTGCAATTTTTCAGCTGGGTAGTGAAAAATCGGCTGTAAATCTCTTACTCGACGAAGGTAGCAGTACGCGGGAGATCAAAAACACGGCCTACTCAGCAACACTTGATAAAAATTTAGCTGCTAGCCGCTCAGTGCAAGCAGTAAATGCGGGTCTTGGGGGCGGCAATGTCTCAGTTATATTTACTCGTATCAATATTCATCAACATTGTCATAAAGCAGAACTGTCAGATAACTCAGCACCTCTGCCTCCCCCTGAAAAAATGAGATATAGCTCTTTACTTTCGTTGGCCGTTTAAACGAACCCACTCTTCTTGTACGGTAACCGGCGCCATATCACACCACTCACTATAAATAGTTTGTAGTGTTTCAGCCTGCTCCTCTAAGACACCAGACAAGGCAAGCAGTCCTTTATCACCTACAAACTCGATAATAGTAGGTGCTAACTCACGTAATGGACCCGCTAAAATATTAGCAACAACAACATCGGCTTTAAATTCAGGCTGATCTTTAGGTAAATATAACTCGAGTTTGTCAGCAACATTATTACGCTCTGCATTGGCAAGGCTTGCTTGTAATGCTTGCGGGTCAATATCAATACCAATAACCTTCTTTGCCCCTAACTTCAACGCGGCTAATGATAAAATGCCTGAGCCACAGCCAAAATCTACCACGGTTTTTCCTTGCAGATCTAAACCGTCCAACCAAGTTAAACATAATGCTGTTGTTGGGTGTGTACCCGTACCAAACGCCAAACCGGGATCCAACATAACATTTACCGCGGCTGGATCTGGTACATCACACCAGCTAGGACAAATCCAAAGGCGTTGACCAAACTTCATTGGGTGGAAGTTGTCCATCCATTCTCGTTCCCAGTCTTTATCTTCTAGCGGCTCTAGCTTGTACTGCATTTGCTCTTTATCGGGATGAATCCCTTGCAAATAACGAATGACTTTGTCCATATCGTGACTGGCATCAAATAAGCCCATGACCACAGTACTTGACCAATAAAGTACTTCATCACCTGGCAGGGGCTCATATATTGGCGTATCTTGCGCATCGAGAAAAGTAACCGCTTGTGAGCCACAAGCGACAAGCCAATCGCTATATTTTTCAGCATTATCTTCATTAGCGCTTAATCTAAGTTGTATCCAAGGCATTGGTAGTTTCTCTACTTATCTTTTGTATTTGCTGCTATTTATAGTTAATAGCAGCACTCTTTTAACTTAAACCTAGTTTATCATTTATTATCGCTAAGGTTGTTATAAATACTGGGGAGGTTTTATCTTGGCTGCTATGTTAATCTGTGCAGATAAAATTGATTGGTTAAAAATAGACTTCAATATGAAATATTTTCCCGTTTTTCTTGATGGCAGTAAAATGAATGCCATGGTGGTTGGCGGCGGCGATGTGGCCGCCCGTAAAATCGAATTACTGTTAAAAACGACGACAAAAATTACCATTGTGGCTCCCCGTGTGACCGAGGGCATTGTGCATTTAATTAAAGAAAATCAATTACGATGGCTGCAGCATAATTATAAAACTGGCCTGTTAGATAACATGACCATAGTGATTGCGGCAACAGACGACAGCGCTGTTAATGAACAGGTTTACCATGAAGCAGTGCAGTTTAACATTCTTGCTAATGTGGTTGACCAACCTGCCCTGTGCACTTATATAACACCCGCGATTATTGATCGCGCCCCAATGATTATTGCCTTATCTAGCTCTGGCAGTGCGCCTATTTTAATTCGTATGCTACGAGAACAAATTGAGAAAATATTACCGCAAGGTTACGGACGTTTGGCTGATTTCTCGTTAAAATTTCGAGACCATGTCAAAGCGCGCATCAAAGGTATTCGTAATCGACGTACCTTTTGGGAGAACACCTTACGCGGATCAATAGGACAAGCATTACTTGATGGTCAGCAACATGAGGCTGAGCAACAGTTAATAGCCAGTTTAAAAGAGCAAGTTGCCCCGCCAGAAGGAAAGATTATTTTTATTCAGACCCTTGAAGGTAACCCTGATAATTTAACCTTAAGCGCCCATCGTGCTTTACAGTTTGCGGATGCTGTTTTTTATGATAGCGACGTCAATATAGCGCTGATTGAATATGTTCGACGTGACGCAGTAAAGTATCCACAAAGCATTAACTCAACGATATTACTCAATTATCAACATGCATTAGAGCTTGCCGAGCAAGGACAGCAGGTTATTTATTTTCTTGCTGGAAATACTGAGTTACCCAAAAACTCAGCCCTAATTGCCAGCAACATCAGTACTCAAATTATCACCAGTGGAAGCTAGGCTTACGCCGTTGCACTATTCTTTATATGCCTAATATTTCACTCTTATCATTATCCGAAAGCTGCCTTTGCACCTTTAAAGCTGATGTTTCTCACCACCCATTACCAGCAAAGTTTACTTATCCTTTTTATTATCAAGCACACCCATTAGCCATCTCCGCAAGTGAAGAATTACAACAAAAACTGGCAATATTTCATCCCCTTGATTCTACCCAACAAGGAAGAATGTATGGGGTCTTAATTGTTAAAGACACACAAGGTAAACTAGGTTATTTAGCGGCACTATCAGGTAATGCCAGTGAGTTAGAAGGTATTGATAACCCAAGTAGCAATGACACACATACCATCGCGCATAGTAATGAACCACAGGCTAGGGCGAGTATTAACTTTGTGCCGACAATTCATCAAGCGTATCAACAAAGTGGATTTGAAAAGGCCAAACAAATTGAAATTAATGCTCTCAATGCAAAAATAGAACAACTCAGCGCTAAGCCCGAAATAAGTCAATTAACCGCAGCACTCGCAACAGAAGAAGCTAACGCTGAACAAGCAATAGAAATCTGGCAACAACAAATGCGTACCCATAAAAAAGCGCGTAAAGAAAAGCGTGCTTGGCTAGCGTTACAGTTAAGCACGGCAAACTTAGCCGAAGAAGAGTACAGAAACATAAGTATTTCATTGTCTCGCGCAAGTGTTACCGATAAAAAAGCGTTACAAGCATTAAAGTTGCAGCATCAATTAACACTTGGTGAGATATCAACTAAGCTAGCGCAACTTACCGACGAAATAGACGCGCTGAAAAAGCTTAGAAAAAAGCGGTCATCTAAATTACAAAAGCACTTTTTTAGGCAATATCAACTACTAAATTGCCAAGGTGAGTCTAAAGACTTAATTGAATTATTTGCCGAAACCCTTTTACAAAAACCACCCTCTGGCTCGGGAGATTGTGCCGCACCAAAATTACTGCAATATGCCTTCGAACAAAAACTAACGCCCTTGTGTATGGCAGAATTTTGGTGGGGGCAACAACCTAAATCAGCAATAAGAAAACACCAACATTTTTACCCCGCTTGCCAAAGTAAATGCCTGCCTATTTTAACGCATATGCTTAAAGGCATGGCAATAGATGAAAATCCTTTGTTGATAAATCCTGCAGAAGATAAAGCTCTAGCAATAGTTTTTCAAGATGAGCATGTCGTAGTGGTAAATAAACCCGCAGGTTTACTGTCTGTGCCAGGAAAGTCTATCAAAGACTCTGTTTATACCCGTATTAAGGCGCTGTTTCCGCAGGCAACCGGCAGCTTGATCATTCATCGTTTAGATATGGCTACGTCGGGCTTATTAATGTTGGCACTTAATGAACGTGCCCATAAACACCTGCAACAACAATTTATTAAGAAAGAAGTGAGTAAGCGTTATGTGGCAACCATTGAGGGAAGACTAGCCGCAACAGCGGGCAAAATATGTTTACCACTGCGTGGTGACTTTGATGATAGGCCAAAACAAATGGTGTGCCATGAGCATGGAAAATATGCTGAAACTCATTGGCGAATTATTGATGAAAAAGCTCCTCTGCAAAAGGGTAGTGCTCAAAGAGATAATACCACTAAATTATTTTTATACCCTATTACTGGCAGAACCCATCAATTGCGTATGCATTGCGCGCACCCCGAGGGACTAAACATACCGATCATAGGTGATACTTTATATGGCAACAATGCCGATAGACTGCATTTGCATGCACAACGTTTAAGTTTTACTCATCCAATAACAAAAGAACGCTTAACCTTTGAGGTAGCAGAAACCTTCTAACTTCAAATGATACTAAGAATCAGTCTTTGATTAACCTATCCCTATATTTTATTATTTTGTAACATTTTTAGATTTAACTTCTCACAATAAGTGCGTTAAAATTAAACAATGCACGCCTTCATTCAGATAATTATATGCACACTGGTGTACCTACAAAAACTCAAAAAAAAGAGAGTTACACCAAAAGAATGACAACAAAGGTAACTGTCTGTTATTTAACCAATACAAGGTGGTTTTTAACTCACAATTAACTAACTTCTAACAACTCTTAACAAATATTTTTACTTATCAAAAAAGTAGCACAATAGTACGCGCAATAATTGTACTTCCTAAACTAAAAGTGGCAGGATAGTTATATTTATTATGGTTATATTGAATATAAATGGTGGACATATGCTTTCTAATTTTATTGAACAACACAAGTTACCTGACAAATTTAGACTTACCGTAAAGAATTTCTACCAGCCACTTGCCGATAGGATCTTTAGTCAGTTTAACAAAAACGATAAAGCTTTTTTTGTCGGAATAAATGGCTGTCAGGGCAGTGGTAAATCGACACTCACTGACTATGTCGCTGAATATTTAATGTCAAAATATCATCTGAACGTTGTAATAATGTCGTTAGATGATTTCTATTTACCCAGTGAGAGCCGAAAGCAATTAGCCCGTGAAATCCATCCACTTTTAGCGACCAGAGGCGTGCCTGGCACGCATGACATGCCCGCCCTTAACCGTGTATTGACGCTACTTACTGAGCAAAAAACAGGGTTCTCTATCCCAAGATTCAATAAAGCTACTGATGAACCCTTTGCTCAAGACCAGTGGACTTCCATTGAAAAGCCCATCGATATTATTCTATTAGAAGGATGGTGCTGGGGCGTACAGTCACAAACTGATGCTCAACTACAAGCACCAATTAATGAGCTTGAATCACAGCATGATGCGAGTGGTAAATGGCGTAATTATGTTAATCAACAGCTTAAAGTCGCTTATGAACCTTTATACAAGATAATGGATTTTTGGCTGGCATTACAAGCCCCCTCTTTTGATTGCATTTACAAGTGGCGATTAGAGCAAGAGCAAAAATTAAAAGACCGCAATGTCGGTTTATCTGATTCTAAAATCATGTCTCCTGAACAAGTATTGAACTTTACTCAATATTTCCAAAGGCTCAGTGTGCAGGGGTGTAATACCATTGCCAATTCGGCCGATATTATATTTCTCTTAGATTCATCACGAAATATTACCAATGCGCCTTTAAAGGCCGTCCATGAATAAGGTAAAACACATAATTTACAGTGATCTCGATGGCACGTTGCTTGACCATTACACTTATCAAGCCTCGGCCGCAATGAATGTACTCAAGCAATTAGAAAAGGCTGAAATCCCAGTAATTTTAAATACCAGTAAAACCTTCGATGAGTTAGAAATAATTCACCGCGAGCTAAAACTAACGACGCCCTTTATTATAGAAAATGGCGCTGCTGTGTATATTCCAATAGGCACCTTTGCTAAACAACCAGCAGATACGGTGATTAAGGGTAACTACTGGGTGAAATCTTTTTGTTTACCCGTACAGCATTGGTTAGACCTACTATCAAAACAAGCAGGTAAATTTAGCAAGCATTACCAAGGGTTTTCAAGCTTATCTGACTCTACATTATCTGAACTTACCGGCTTAACAATCACCGAGGCAAAGCGAGCTAAAAAAAGGCAGTATGGAGAGCCTATTCAATGGTTAGGAAATGATTCAAGTAAAAAAGAATTTGTGGAACATATGCTTAACCAAGGTGCAAATGTGGTTCAGGGAGGTCGATTTCTTCATGTAGGTGACTCCTGTGATAAAGGGCAAGCATTGCTTTGGTTAACAAAACAATATCAAGAACATTATCGAACATACTTTAACCGCGCCTCGGTATGCACCATTGCCTTAGGTGACGGAGAAAATGATATTGCGATGCTAGAAGCCGCTAATATTGCCGTACAAGTAAAATCTCCAGTACATGAATTTCCAACCTTGCATCGACAACAAAGGGTCACTAAAACTCAATTACTCGGTCCAGAGGGCTGGGCTGAGGCAATACAAAAACTTTTAGCAAAGCAACTACTTTCACATTGAACCAATAAATATAACGAGCCTGCACTGTGGATAATAAACTTTATAATCCGATTAAATAGAAATAATCATCGCCCGCTTTGTACGATGATAAGTGTTTAACGTTTATTATTCAGAATTTAGGTTAACTAATAAATTTAACTAATAAATTTAATTAATAGATTTAATTAATAGAGAGGTAAACCATGACTGACTTTTATCAAAATGGGACTGTAACCACCTTACATAATTTAGCACAACGTGATCCCGATGACATGGCCGCAGAGTTATTAACATTTTCTAAAACACGCCCTTTAGGGCTAATTTTACCTTCTTTATTTTCAGAATTAGAGGGCGAAGCATTACCCGATATTATTAATAAACTGAAGAGTGCCGATTACTTATCTGAGATAGTGATTGGCTTAGACCGCGCAGATTTAACACAATATAAACATGCTCTATCATTTTTTAGCCAGCTCCCTCAACATCACAGAATATTGTGGCATGATGGCCCTCGACTACAAGCGATTGATGCCAAATTACAAGCGCTAAAACTAGCGCCTAAAGAACTCGGAAAAGGCCGTAATGTTTGGTATTGCATGGGTTACATATTAGCATCAGGTAAAGCGGCATCAATTGCTTTACACGACTGTGACATTTTAACTTATGAAAGAGAATTACTCGACAGACTACTCTACCCTGTTGCTAACCCCATGTTTAACTACGAATTCTCTAAAGGCTATTATGCCCGAGTTGCCAATGGAAAAATTAATGGTCGGGTATCACGTTTATTGGTAACACCGCTAATTAAAGCATTGCAAAAAACAGTTGGCCATTGCGATTACCTTGAATACATGGATAGCTTTTTATATCCCTTAGCCGGTGAGTTTTCTTTTCGCCGAGATGTATTAATGGATATTCGTATTCCAAGTGATTGGGGCTTAGAAATTGGTGTGCTGTCTGAAATGTATCGTAACTACTCAGCTAACCGCATATGCCAAGTTGATATTGCTGCTAGCTATGATCATAAACATCAACATATGTCTTGGGATGATGTCGACGGCGGTTTATCAAAAATGTCGATTGATATTAGCAAAGCTCTCATTCGTAAACTCGCCACACAAGGGGAAACTTTTACCCCCGAAACATTTAGAACACTAAAAGCAACCTACTATCGCATTGCCTTAGATTATGTGGAAATCTATCGAAATGATGCCACGATGAATGGCTTTTCACTCGACGTACATAGCGAAGAAAAAGCCGTTGAAATGTTCGCGGAAAATATATTAGCCGCAGGCAGTGCCTTTTTGGACCAACCTATGGATAAACCTTTTATTCCATCATGGAATAGAGTTATTAGTGCTATTCCTGATATTTTATCGCAGTTACAAGAAGCGGTAGAACTAGACAACCAAGAGTTTCGTCAATATTTAAAATAAAAGGTAAATTATGCCAACACAAACAACACAACGGTTAAAAAATAAATTGACTCAACAGCTGGCAACTATTTATCAAGATGTTGAGCTTGAGCAGTCCTATGAAGATATTGCTCAAGCACTCATCAATATTATGGATTTATCGAGCAAGAGCCTTGCCGCGGAGCCTTATACCAACCAATGGTCTGAAAAAGATGTTGTTTTGATCACCTATGGCGATAGCATTATAAAGGAAGAACAACCGCCGTTGAAAACATTGAAGAAGTTTTTAGATGAATCCATTGGAAACTCGATTAACAGTGTGCATATATTACCTTTTTTTCCTTACAGTTCTGATGATGGTTATGCCATTATCGACTATTCAGTGGTCAATAAGTCATTAGGGACATGGGAGGATATCGCCGAGATAAGTAAACAATACACTCTAATGTCTGACCTTGTCATTAACCATTGTTCAAGCAGTAATGTGTGGTTTGAGAACTTTATAAAAGGAGAAGGTGAAGGCTGTGATTTCTTCTTCACAGCACTACCGGATGATCCTTTGTCAGAGGTTGTTCGTCCACGCACTTCACCGTTATTGAAAGAAGTGGAAACGGCTAATGGTCGAAAGCTTGTTTGGTGTACGTTTAGTCACGACCAAGTAGATTTTGATTTTCGCAATCCCGAAGTATTAAAAGCATTTACAGTAATAATCAAGCAATATCTTGATGCAGGCATCACGATATTTCGTTTAGATGCTATCGCTTTTTTATGGAAAGTGGCTGGCACAACGAGTATCAATTTACCGCAAACTCATGAAGTTGTGCGCTTATTGAGAACCCTGATTGAATCAGCCAACTCAAACGCTATTATAATCACTGAAACCAATATTCCAAATAGCGAGAATTTAGCTTATTTTGGTAACGCCAATGAAGCGCATGGCATTTATAATTTTTCATTACCACCGTTATTATTAAACACCTTGCTCACAGGAAGTTGTGTCTATTTAAAACGCTGGGTAATGAGTATGCCACAACCACAAGACGGCACTATGTATTTTAATTTCATCGCTTCACATGATGGCATTGGCCTTCGCCCGGTAGAAGATCTCTTAAGTGAAGCTGAGATTGACAACCTTATAGAAGCGGTAGAAAATTTCGGCGGCAAAGTATCATGGCGTACAACAGTCACCGGGGAGAAAAAAGCCTATGAAATAAATATTGCCCTGTATGATGCACTGCAAGGTACGGTTAAAGGTAAAGATCAGTGGAATTTTGAACGCTATATTTGTGCCCATACCATAATGTTTGCACTTGAAGGTATACCCGCTCTGTATATTCACAGTATGCTAGGCACACATAATGATTATCAACATTTAGAAGACACCCAGCAAAATCGCGCCCTTAACAGGCACCGCTGGCATGAGGATAAATTGCAAGCAGCACTTGCTGATAAAACCTTACATCACGCAAATGTACTGTCAACATTAAAGGCTTTATTAAATATAAGAGTTATGCAACCGGCATTTCACCCTAACGCAACACAATATACCTTACATTTAAGCTTGCAACTCTTTGGGTTTTGGCGACAAAGTAAAGACAAAAAACAAAGCGTTTTTTGTATCAGCAACATTTCAGACCAAACCGTAAAACTGTCACTGAGTGAGCTGAATTTAATTATTACTGAGTCATGGGTTGAGCTTATTAGTAATACCGAACTTACCGAGTTAACTGGAAAAATGTGCCTAAATCCATATCAAACGGTATGGTTGTCAAACTTACAACATGACTTAAACCAATCTCATTAATTATATGTTCAGTTATACTTGTTAAAATAGGTCACCTAACGGATAAACAAACAGTTCACCTCTTGAGAGCTAGGCTCATATTGCCTACAATAGCGTAATTTTATTTATTACAGGTCACAAACATGAACGACACTATATCGCAACCCACCTTACCGGATCGCCTTTCGTGTAACCCCCGCAGTCCACATCATGTAGCAGAGGTTTTCGAACACGAGATTGGTATTAAACTTAACGGCAAAGAGCGTTTTGATGTAGAAGAGTATTGCATCAGTGAAGGTTGGGTAAAAATTCCTGCTCACAAAGCATTAGACCGCCGCGGTCAACCCCTGCTGATGACAGTAAAAGGCACAGTAGAAGCCTTTTATCGTTAAAAAAACAATAAAAACGATCACTGCAGGGCCGTTTAATAAAAGCTCTTTTAACTTATCGCATTGACTCGAACGCTTACGAAGTAAATAACGGCTATAAACATAAAAAAAACCAGCAAATAAGCTGGTTTTCACATAGAAGAACATGCCTATGCACTTGGCTCAGGATCGTCATCCCCGTAGTGTTTTAATCGGGGATCCAGTATTTAAATAGCAATGGATCTTCGATGAGAGACTTCGAAGATGACGCTGACAAAGAGCTCCGGAGTAAACTACATAGGCATGTAGAAGAATAACGTTACTGTGCTATTTTCACTCTAATTTTATTTTTAGCAACTCTTGTTTCATGCAAGCTAGATAAGGCCTCTTTTGCTTCAGCTTCATTAGGCATTTCAACAAAGGCAAAACCTTTTGATTTAGCGGTTAATTGATCTAAGACTAAAGTACACTCAGTAACCGAACCATGAGTTGAAAATAAAATACGAATTTCTTGCTCGGTAGTTGAGCGAGAAAGGTTACGAACTAAAAGTTTCATAATGAACCATTGGGTTGTTATTGCGATCTCAATTGTCTCATATATAGATAATAGACCAAGCTAAATTATACATTTTAAAACAAAATTAACTATTATCCGCTAATGTGCATTAGAAAAACCGATCAAGTCGGTATAAAAATTGACACTTCGATCTATATATCAGCTCATTTAAAATGATTATAAGGTTTCTTATTGAACCACTGGATAAAATACCCCTCCCTTTAACGTCCTTGCATGTTCCGCGTGAAATCCATCGTTTTTATTGTCTCAAATTTAGGCTTCTTAAAGTGATAGTCATTCTATTCAGTCATTATGTCGCTGACTTTTAAATTTCATTGATATTATGAATACCTTTTAAATATTAACGAGGTATTAATACCGCCAAAAGCAAAATTATTTGTCATAACAAAATCTGTTTTTTTGACTAACCCCTCGCCTTGAATATAAGTCAAATCACCACAGAGTGGATCTACAGCACCTAAGTTAGCAGTTGGAGCAAACCAATTATCCTGCATCATGTTAATAGTCGCCCATGCTTCAATGGAACCACAAGCACCGAGCGTATGACCTAGGTAGCTTTTAAGGGAACTAATGGGTGTATTTTTACCCACGGCACTTTCTGTGGCCTGAGTTTCAGCAATATCACCTTTGATGGTCGCAGTGCCATGACCATTGACATACCCGATATCACAAGACTCAATACCAGCATCTTTTATTGCCATTTCCATAGAGACTTGCATCGTTTTTGCTGAAGGCTGGGTAACATGTTGACCATCTGAGTTAGTGCCATAGCCAACGAGTTCCGCAAAAATGGTTGCTCCTCGCGCTTTAGCTGATTCGTAACTTTCTAAAATGAAGCTACAAGCCCCCTCTCCAATAACTAATCCATCACGTGCTGCATCATAAGGTTTGGGGTTTTCTTTAGGCTTATCATTTTCTGTGCTAGTCGCGTATAAAGTATCAAACACAGCGGCGATGGTCACGCACAGTTCTTCTGCACCGCCTGCAATCATAGCGGTTTGCTTACCATATTTAATTGCTTCATAAGCATAACCTAAGGCTTGAGAACCCGAAGTACACGCCGAACTTGTCGTATAAATTCGCCCTTTAACCCCAAAAAACACCCCAATATTTACTGCGGTGGTATGCGCCATCATTTTTAGGTAACTCGTCGAGGTAATACCTTTCATGCTTTTATTGCTAAGTAAGTTAGCAAAATCGACTACTTGCGGAGTTGATCCTGTCGATGAACCATAAGCAATTCCCATATCACCGTTGGTTAACAACTCGCTACCGAGTAAATTTGCTTGCTGTAATGCTCGTTCTGTTGCCGTAGTGGCCATTAAAGAAACGCGCCCCATAGAGCGGCACTGCTTTCGGTTATAATGCTTTGGTCTTTCAAAATCTAAAATAGGCGCAGCTAAACGTGTATTAAGATCATCATAGCCATCCCACGGTTCATAGTATTGAACCGCATTCTCACCTTTTTTCAATTTAGCTGAAAAATCTGACCAGTTATCACCTAAGGCGGTGATTGCCGACATTCCTGTCACGACAACACGATGCATTAACTTAACCCTCCATCAACGCTAATGACTTGTCTAGTGATATAATTAGCCCCTGGTGAAAATAAAAAGTTAACCGTTGCCGCAACTTCAATATCAGTACCCGCTCTACGCATTGGTACCATTTGCTTGATCATATCTTTAGGCATATCGGCTGTCATCTCCGTTTTAATAATACCGGGCGCAACACAATTAACGGTTATTTTTCTTTTAGCTAGCTCTAATGCTAATGCTTTCACCGCACCAATAAGACCGGCTTTAGACGCGCTATAGTTAACTTGACCTCGATTGCCTAAAATACCTGATACTGAAGAGATGGCGACAATACGACCACCCTTTCGCAACTGGATCATCGGCATCACTAAGGGGTGTACTACATGGTAAAAACCATCAAGATTGGTGTGGGTAACTTTATACCATTCATCTCTTGTCATGGCAGGAAAAGCATTGTCACTATGCACACCTGCATTACAAACAACGCCATAATAAGCACCAAATTGTTCAATATCGGCCGTTAAAACCTGCTGACATTGTTCGCCATTAGCAATATCAAATTGAACAATACGGCTGTTGCCTACTTCTTGATGTAAGTTCACTTGCGCTAACGTTTCTTCGGCACCTTTGCTGTCGCTATGATAATGAACGACGATATTAAAGCCGCTTTTGGCGAGTTCAATGGCAATAGCTCTACCAATGCCTTTACTGGAACCGGTTACTAAAACTGTTTTGTTCATTTATTTTTTCCTATCAATTTTGGACGGTTATTTCTGCAAGAAAGTCGCTGAATCTTCGGGTTGAAATACGTTGATTTTAGCCTGCGCTAGAACCTTGTCTACCTGATTACCTGCCTGAGTATCTAACACTATTGTGCATTCAAAAACCGATAAACCTGTGGCATCTTCTAGTAATCGGGTAGCACTTACCCGTAACGTGTCACCACAAGAAAAATAAGTGACATTAGGTGTATATTTTCGCGTACCTAATAGAAAGCCTAATTTTAGCGCTCCACCGGAAGCCAACTCATTCGCACCAGCTTTTGCCGCGATACATTGCGCCATATATTCAATGCCAATATAGCTTGGTACACCCTGCTGCTCTGCTTGATAAAACTCACTATCGGTATTGATGTGTACCAATACCGAGGCACTACTTTCATCAAACGAGAGCAACTCATCCACTAAGCGCATCGGTTTTCTATGTTTTATTACTTCTTCAATATCATACATATTTTTAATAAAGACTTAATTAGCTCGAGATAAAACCAAACTAGCATTATTACCACCAAAGGCATAAGAATTTGACATGCAATAACGAAGTGCGGGGGCTGGTTTATGTTTTAACTGCAGGCTTGATGTTATTAGATTTATTTCATCAAGGCTGGTATCAATCTCACCTGTAATGTTCATTTTAGGGTAATAATTTTCTTGATTAAGCTCGCTTAATAACAACCAACATAAACCCGCTTCAATGGCACCGGCGGCACCTAAGCAGTGTCCATGTAACTGTTTACTGGCAGAACAAGGTGTTAATTGTTTAAATACCTTTGCCACGGCTTTAGCTTCCATGGCATCATTTTGAACAGTGCCTGTGCCATGTAAATTAATATAGTTTATCTCTTCTGCTGATAAATTAGCACGTGCAAGTGCTGCAGTCATCGCTTGAATGGCCCCTTTACCTTCAGGGTCTGGTGCAGAAATATGATGAGCATCACTACTTTCACCAAAGCCCATAAGGGTTACATCACTAGGTAACTTACTCATAACAAATAATGCCGCACCCTCACCAATGTTAATGCCACAACGCTGTGCTTGAAAAGGTTGAGTATGCTTTGGTGAGATAGATTCTAGCGCACTAAAACCGTTAATCGTCATTTTGCATAAGCTATCAACTCCGCCCGCAATAACAATGTCTGCCAAACCACTATCTAACAGGCGCTGACCACTAATTAAGGCTTTAGCACTAGAGGTACAAGCGGTTGAAATGCTATAAACACTGGCATTCGCCCCCACCAATTTAGCAATAAAATCAGCCGTTGCCCCCATCTCTTGCATTGCATAGTGATAATCTTGCTTATGTTCACCTGTGGCTAAATACTCTTGCATTGACGCTTCACCACTCGCAATACCTGACGTACTCGTGCCAATAACAACGGCAATATTAACGTCACTGCTTTTGGTTTTGCTCAATATCGATTTTAATTCCGCTACTTTGATAGCGACTTGTTCAAAAGCGAACAAGGCTAACTGATTATTGCGGCTATTTAGATATTCACCATGAGACTGCAAATCAGTCAATGGGCTGGTTACTCTACCCATGACGGTCTCAACACCAAAACTGTCATCGGCTTTCATAAAGCACGACTCCCCCGATAAAAAGTTAGCCAACACTGTTTTTTTATCTGAGCCTAATGCGCACACTAAACCGAGTTCATTTAAATAAATGGTCATAAGTTAATCTGCCAACGATCAATTTCTTCTATTACGATTGAATAATCTTGTTTCAGGTTAAGCAACTGACTTATGTTTTCATGCTGTTTTATCTGATAAATGACACCTGTAAGCGAGCTAATTTCCCTGATGTTTGCTGTGGTTAATTTTATCTTTGAATTTTCTAAGCCGTGAGCGATGTCATTGACTGGCCACAAGACTAATTGCAGCTCGGCCAGAACTCTCATCGGCTCAATAGCAATTTTTTTATCATAAGTCAGCGTGGCTAAGTTTGCATTCCAAGCCAGACTAAACAAAGATAAACCCTCCACTGTCATGCCTGAAATAAGCAAATTGCTCTGCGTCATTTCTACTTGCATTAAAAATTGCTCTTCCTTACCTTGCTTTGTAACCTTAAATAACGCTTGTATGCCTGTATTCATTAAACTGTCAGGAATGGGTTGCAGCACATAACTTATGTTGTCATCAAGCATGACTCTAGGCGTATTCACTACCTGAGTAGCGCAAGCAGAAACAATAAACACGGTGCAGAGTAAGATAAAGCTGAGTTTGTTTGTTGCTAACAAGTTTTTTTGCCACGTGTGTTTTTTCAACTTGGCTTGCGGTTGCTTTATTCTTTCAGACTTCGTTCGAACAGGCTTAAGGCGAGTTAACACACGGTTGCTCATGATTAAGTATCCGCTTTGCTGCACACTAATAAGCTATGACCTAAGCCAATATTATCAATGCGTTGTTCTATTGTTAAACCACTATTTTCCACTAAGGCAATAAACTTATCTGCCGCATACATACGACTGTTACCGTTAGCAAAGCAGGTAAAATATAGTGACGTTGCATTTAAGCTAAATGCGGCGGCATCAAATTTTTGTGCATCCCAAAAGGTTTCTAAAATCAAGACCCGTTGCTGACCCGAAATACCGTTAGCGATATTAGACAAAATGATTTGAATTTGAGGCTCAGAGAAGCAATCTAAAAATTGGCTCATCCAGTAAACATCTGCATTTTCAGCTAAGGGTTGTTTAGGATCCAACATATCACAAGGGAATTGATGGAAACGATCCGCTAAACCCGCCTCAGTTATGTTTTGTTGAGCTTTGGCTAATTGAGGGGGTAAGTCCATAATCGTGACTTCTACTTCGCTATCATGCTGTAAACACTTAATGGTGAAACGACCCGTATTACCACCAATATCAACAATATGTTTAGGGGTACTGGCAAAAACTAACGGTAAAATTTCATCAAAAGCATGATCAGAGTAGAAATGATCAAAAGCAAACCAACTTGCTCTTGTTTGAGCCGGCAATTCAGCTAGGTGTGGGTATAATGTTGACCAATCTCCAAAGACTTTTAACCCTTCGGGTTTACCGGTCTTAATTGACTCGGTCAGATTAGCTAAACCTTGGTAACCAAAATGCTGAGTAAAATCAAAGTTAACAACCGACATTTCATCATGTAACAGAAAAAATGCCACTTTGGTTAACGTATAACGAGGTAAACAGTTTTGTTTTTTCTCATCCTCCGCACTCCCTTCAATATTCAATACAGTCACTAAGCCGCAAGTTAAGGCAAAGTCTAACAAAACACTCACGCCATACTCACTGACTTCGACGGCATTAACAATATCATTTAACAGCGCGCCTTGACGTCTGTTTTTATCAATAAACTGTAAAATACCGAGATCTTTCATGGCCGCTGTGGCTTGGAAAATATACGGTGAAAAGGCAATGTATTGTGCCATAGATTTAGCTTCTACTGCCGATAACTCACCTTGTTTAGGTAATTTAATCATGTACTTTTATCCATTTTAATTTTTTTTGTATAGGTTAAAGGTGTTAGGTGGCTTAATAACCAAGCGAAGGAAATACCGATTAATAAGGTTAAGCCAAAGCTACTGACTGCAGGTGTAGCACTAAATGACATCACGCCAAAAGTTAACGCGGAGGAAAGTGCTGAGAGGCTAATGGTATGACTGATCAATTTTGTAACGCCATGAGCACGAAAAAACACAACGTAATCCATTGCCAAGGTAACAATAAGTAAACAAGCAAGCACATTGAAAATATTTAAACTGGCTTGAAATAACTGACTAAAAATTAAAGCTAGGCCTGCAGAAATGGTCGGTACTAGCAGCATAATTAAGGCGCTAGTAAAGCCAAAGTACAGCGATAAAATAACTAAAATAATGAAGAGTGCAGGTATTGCAACCTGTAAAACATGTAACCTGACTTCAGCTAATTGTTTTGATAGCGCCAGTGGCAAATCAACATAATTAGCATTGCTCGCTTGTACAACAGATTGCTGCTGCATTTCGGTTAAAGGTGCGCTTAATAACAAAGCAGTCCAGTATGTCGCACCCATTTTTTTAATATCTACTCCCATATTTTGGGCAATAAACATTGGCTTCGATGTGATGGGTTTTGCTAGAGCAAGTGCTGACTCTATGGCGTTATCATCTAGGTATTGTGCAATAACATGGTAATGATTTTTTTGCCAATTCGATCTAATTAACTCAATATTTTTTTGCTGATCAGCTTGAGAAAGTTGCCAGTCCGAAATACTTTTTAATACCGCGCCTTGTGCGCGTAATGTTTGAGTCAGTTTTTGGGCGTCTTGTAACAGGCTATCTTGGTTATCTGCGCTAATTAGCACCATGTGAGGATAAATATTTTCCCCCGTTAGTTTTGCTACTTTCTGATCTCCCTGCACTAATTGACTGGATTTAGTGTTTAAATTACCAATACTATCATCAAAATTAAGCCCTGAAATACTGACAATAAAAATAAGTCCTGCAACAAAAAGGTATGCAAAGTGCTGTTTAGGCAAAACTGAAAATGAGATCCCTACGCTACTAAAGCGAATACTTGGTAATAACAGTAAAGCACTTAAATAAGCGCCAACCAAGCCAAAACCAACAAAAACCACTACTTGGTGTAATAAATTAAGGGGCGTGGTAAAAAACAAACTATAACCCGTAATGGTTGAAACTAAAGCAATCGTTAAAGGTAAAAATACTTTACTGCGAATACTCTGTGATGATGCTTGCGTCTGCTGGCGAAGTACTAATACATGAAAACCATAATCCACAGCGATGCCTAAAATACTCACCGCAAAGACAAAAGCAAGTAAATGTATTGAGTCAAACCATAGTATCAAGGCAACAATACCCACTAAAAGAGCACTACCGATCACCGCTAAACACGCAATGAGCGGTATAAGTGCCCTAAAGGCTAACAAAATAATCAATATAACACTGACAAGAGAAAACAAGCCAAAACTGCTTATTTCTGACTGAGCCTGTAAACTTGCCGAGGCTGAATGTAAAATCATGCCTGTCATTAAAACTTCACTGACATGATTTATACTGGCCGACGGAGCCACACTTGAAGCTTGAGCTTTATTTGAACGTTGCGTGTACTTATCACTGATTTTTTGCAATGTTAGGTAGATCCCTACCGAATCCCGAATGTTTGTGTAGGCGGGTTTAATACTGACAAAAATAGGTATATAGCTAAGTCCATCGCCTTTGAGCATGAATTCTTGCTGACTAAATTGCCAATGAGTATTACCTTGTGTACTGGTGAATAAGCGCTCTTTTAAAAATGTCGCGAGCGTTAAAGTGCCATCTTTTTCTAAAGACTGGCTAACAATAGGGTCTGCCCATTGATTTAGCAAAGCAAAGTATTCCTCGGTAAGACTTTGTCCTTGGACATTACTGAGTGAGGTGTTGCTTAAAGCGTTATTTTTTAATGCATTACTGAGTATTTCTTTTTGGTTACTCGCCAAGTAACTAAAGGGTGACTGTCCATAATAGGCGATTAATAGCTGTAATTGTTGCGAATTAAGTGGGTTACTATAAGCATTGGCTAACCAAGGCTTACCTTGCAGCTCGGCTCTTATTTCTCTTGCCATTATTACCGCGTTATCAAGCTTTTGATGACCAACCAACAGTAACAACTTATTTTGATAATTTTCGCCTAAGGCAATAGCGGCTTTATTTTCTGGTAAGTTGATCTCAAGTGCCGCCAATAATCCCGCGTTATATGGCGGATTTTCTTTACTCAAGCTCATCGACAAAATAGCACAACAAGCCACTATCATTATCAGCCATATAGCGATGTATACTTGATTAGAAAAGCTATTTATCAACGTTGAAAATCCCTTACTCAAAATAAGCTAACTCCTCAGGGCTTATTTCTTTTGACGATAACTGTAATTGAATAACCGTATTATTACCTTTTGCTTCAATTAACGTTATTTGAGTGGGTATCTTTAGCGTTGATTCTTTTTCAGCCATACATAGATTAATTTGCTTAAATAAGCTTTTCATCATATTACTGAGAGGTGTTAACGCTAAACAATATGCTTGATTTTCTTTATTACTTGCAATAACTTCCGTGGTGAAGAATTTTGCTAGTTTCTGTTCATCCGCTGAAAATAATGCGAGAAAAAAGTCATTATCTAACTGAACTTCTTTTTGCAAGACACCTTTGCTATCAACTTTATAAACACCTTTATTAGCAAATAACGTTATTGAATCAATCGGTTTTTGGGTATGCCACAGTAAACCTTTATTGGGGAAATAAACAAAGCTACCTGCCGAGATAAACGGACGTTTTAATGGTTTAATCTGCTTACTTTGTAAAAAGAATCCCTTCAACGCTTGTCTGCTATCCCCTTGATGCACCGATTCTTTTACTTCGACAGCACCAATAGCTAATGACATAAAAACCAAACTGCTCGCTAAAACAAATAATAATATTGAGGGTAAGACTGATGACATACGTAGTTTAAACATGGTTAACTCTCGCGTAACGCAGCTAAACAAGGCTGTAGTTTTTCAATTAAAATGGTTGGTGATTCAAATTGCAATTCATTTGAGTCAATAGAAACAGCCGCTTGCACGGTATAGCCTTTGGTTAATTTTTTACCTGTTTTTTTGTCCGTAATCAGGTAATTCATTTTAATTCTATGTTCATACTCAACTAAGGATGCAGATACCGTTATCACTTGCCCGAACATGGCTGAACCAACGTATCTCAACCGCATATCGACAATAGGCCACAGATAGCCAGATGCCATCATATCGGTATAATCATAATCAAATAAACGCAGTAATTGACAACGTGCCACCTCAAAATATCGAGGATAGTTACCGTGCCAAACGACATTCATCGGATCGCAATCATGAAACGGTATCTCAATATCAACAGAGGTATTTAAGTATTTTTTATTCTTCATAAAGCGACCAACGTTGTTCTTGTATATATGCCACGGTTGCCCTTAGCACCCCCTCAAGCGGTCTATCTTCCGTGACTAATTCAAAGAACTCACTTATATCTGTTAGCATTTCAGCAACCGGGGGAGATAAGGTGTCACGTTTTAATTCACCCTGTTGAATGCGCAAGGTAACCGCTTGATAACTAGCTAAAAGCGTAGCCGCTACCACTTGTTCAGTTAACTGTAAAATACGTAAACAGTCTCTCGCTGCAATAGTCCCCATACTCACTTTATCTTGATTATGACATTCAGTAGAGCGAGAGAAAACACTTGCTGGCATAGTCAATTTTAACGCCTCTGCCGTCCATGCTGAACAACCTATCTGCACCGCTTTAAAACCATGATTAATCGCGATACGATCTGGCGAGGCTGCAGATAAATTAGCCGGCAAACCATTGTTGTATTTTACATCAACCAAGCTTGCCATTTGCCGATCAAGTAAGTCAGAAATATTAGCAACGGCGGTTTTCAAACTGTCCATTGCCATCGCAATATGACCACCATAAAAATGACCGCCATGCAGCACATGTTCGCCAATACCATCAATAATAGGGTTATCATTGGCGCTATTCAGTTCATTTTCAATAAATTGCCTTAGCCAGGGTAAGGAGTCTGCAAGCACGCCAATAACATGTGGTGCACAACGGATTGAATACCGGTCTTGTAAACGATGAGAGTTTCTAGGGTGATGATGGTGATTCAAATCATGTTGGATCCATGAGGCAACATCCGCTTGACCTGGGTGAGGCTTTACTGAAAATAAAATATCATCGAAGTGATTGCTATTGCCTTTTAATGCCAAACTACTAAAGGAGGTAATACGTGCACTTAATTTAGTTAAATAAGCAGATCTATCATAAGCTTGACATGCTAAAGCCGTCATTACCGCGGTGCCATTCATTATCGCCAAGCCCTCTTTAGGGCGTAACACAATAGGGCTAAGGTTTTCGTTAGCCATAGCGACTTTTGCCGAGACTTTTTCCCCGTGATAATAAACATCACGTTCACCGCAAAGCGCAGCCGCAACATACGAGAGTGGTGTTAAATCACCGCTCGCGCCAACAGAGCCTTCTTGCGGAATAACCGGAATAACATTGGTATTTAAAAAATGCGTTATTTGCTTTAACAGTGGCCAACTAACCCCTGAATAACCACGACTTAATGAGGCTAATCGAACCGCCAGAATTGCTCGGCCTTGTTCTAGGGTAAAATAATCACCTAAACCGCAACCGTGAAAACGTGTTAAATGCAGCGGTAGTTCATGTGCTAATTCTGCCGGTATTGTCACCGTACATGACTCACCATAACCCGTGGTTACACCGTAGATCACTCCATCTTCTTTGAGTAAAGCATCTAAAAAAGCAACCCCGGCATCAATTTTTTGAGTAAACTCACTTTCATTAGAAAGCGCTACCTGTTTTTCATTTTTAGCAATTGCCACGATATCTTCAATGGTTAATGCTGCTGCCCCAAAAATAGTGGTGGCACTGTGGTCTAACATGTCTACATCCTACTTATTATTACTGTTAGCTATTTTGGCTTACTTCTACGTTAAATTTACTCGCTATTGACGCGTAAATTTTCTTGGTATTAAAAACGCCAAGCTAGATCATACTCATTAAATTACATGCCTATGCATTTGGCTCAGGATCGTCATCCCCGTGGTATTTTAATCGGGGATCCAGTTTCTAAAGCGCAATGGATCTTCGATTAGAGATTTCGAAGATGACGCTTATAAAGTGTTCCTGAGCATACTACACATGCACGTTAAATTGTTATATTTCAATCAATTAACCAACCTACCAAACCAGCTACCAAAGCAGCTACCAAAGCAAACTCAGCTTAACCAATCTTCTCTCTACTTATATTATCTCGTTGCCAAAAATCAAAAAAATTAAACCATTGCAGTGGATATTGTGCGCAATATTTTTCTAAGGTTTTAGCATACTGATTGACCAATTGGCTTAATTCTTTTTCACGTGTTTTTCTCGTCCAGTGGATGCCGGGCGATAAACTCTCAAAAATTAAATTATATTTTTGCTTACCTGATGAATGATCTTTTAAACAAAACATCATTAAAACCGGGCATTTTAAAATACCCGCAAGAATAAAAGGGCCCTGTGAAAAAGGGGCTTGTTCACCTAAAAAATCACTGTAAATCACTCTACCCGCAACGGTGGTTGAGGTTCTATCACCGGCAATAACCACGTATTCTCCCTGTTCTATTTTATCTTGTAACATAATAGCTAAATGGGGTCCCATGCGGGTAACTTCAATCAAATTGACTTTAACATTACCGCTTAAGCTATTAATAAATAAATTAAATTTTTGAGCATGTTCCGTAAACACTAAAACATTAAAGCAAGCACTAGAATTATCTTTAGCAAGCGCTCGACATATTTCTAGGTTACCTAAATGCGAACCAATAATGAGTGCCCCTTGGTTTGCCCGAAGCAAGGATTCAAACACTGAATAATTAATATGATTAATTGAAGCCATGGATATTTTATCTAACCAAACATCTACTTTATCTAACGCGGCGAAGCCCATAGCTAAAAAATGTTTAAAGCTCATCCATACACTTGGCTTTTGCGCTAAATAGCCTGCTTGGTGCATTTTATTGAGGTACTTTTTGGATGCTAACCGGCTATTTTTTCCGCTAATAAAAAAATAAAAGATGACGGGATATAAAATAATAACAGCAAGGTATCGACCACCATACTTATAGAACATAAAAAATATTTTTAAGCCTAATAGCGAACCACGTTCGCGCATTAATGACCAGTGATTAGTGGTCGTCATTAATAACACCTTGCTTTTCTGTTCTCTCAGCGTTATTTTCTGTCGCTTTAGTGCGAGTGTTATTTTTTACCTTAGTAAATCGTTGCCAGAGCAGGCTAGGTAAGCGAACTAGCATACCGAGCACTAAGCGAGTATGAAGCCAACTAATAAGTACATTGTCGTGTACGGCTCTAAAATGAGATTGACCATCCTGAGGATAATCAACTTTCGTCGGCACAAATTTAATGGCAATATTACGCCAAAAAAGTCGCACCATAATTTCAATATCAAAGTCCATACGCTTCCCTAGACTCACCTGTTTTATTAACTGACAAGTCGTCGTTAAAGGGTAAATCCTAAAACCACACATAGTATCTTTAACTTGTAGCGAAAGCGTTTCAATATGCACCCAAAAGTGGGTAATAGTTCGGCCCCATAAACGTCCTTTGGGAATGCTATCATCATAGACAGGTTTGCCGCTGATCAACGCACTAGGATATTGTTTTGATAAGTTAAGCAATGCAGTAATATCATTCAGATCATGCTGGCCATCGGCATCTACCTGTAAAGCATGGCTGTAGCCTAACGTTTGAGCCTTTAGTAAGCCAGTCATAACAGCACCGCCCTTACCTTGATTTTCAGGATGAATAATGAGGTGAATATCATCATGAGTATCACTCATATTTTGCAAAATCATTGCATGCTCTTGCGTACTTGCATCATCGACAATAATGATCGCTAAGTTCTGTGCTAATAAGGTATTACAGATACTCTGCAATTTAGCACTGTGGTTAAAGCTTGGCACTACGGCACAAGTTTGCTTAATAGTGCTCATGATGAGAGCTCAACTCTCGCCGATGAAAACTTATCATCACCACGAAAGTACTTGAAAGTGAATTTTTCTGGTGATTTTTTAATGATTTCTAATTGAATTTCCATGCTAGGGAGTAACAGTTTTTGAAACTTTAATACGCTAACATCAAGTACGTCACCTTGCATCGCTAAGTACTCCCTCGAAAAGACAATGGCCCACTCTAATTGAACGACACCCGGCACCACGGAAACATCATCAAAGTGTCCTTTAAAGCACTTTAAATCGGCATTGATAGTCAAACCCAATAATACACTGTCATGCTGCTGAACAACCGTATTAATACTAGGGAATACTCTCGGTAAACTATTATCCATTAAATTGACTGCTCTCTATTATTGCGCTAAGTGACTGCTCTAAGCATTTGTTCTAGAAAATAAGTTTACTAAATCCGCTTTAACTAACTTTCCTTGACGATTAAAGGGAAGTGATTGCACAAATCGCCATTTTCTCGGTAATAAAGAAGGTTCAAATAGTGATAATAGGTTTATTTTACATTCATTAACTAACTGTTTTTTTTGTGTTATGTCATCAGGAACTCGCTGATCTGTCTCTAATTCTATCACAGCAACGAGTACTGTTTTGCTCTTTGGTCTAGCTAACATAAAACAATGGCAAGCGCTGATATTGGATAAACTGTTTAATGCTTGCTCCATTTCATCAAGAGACAACCTTTTCTCATGTAACTTAATGATACGATCCACCCGCCCTATCAAGTTAAAAAACCGACCATTTAGTTCAACACTGTCATCCGTTTTATACGTTTCATTTTCAACCAAAAATGGCGAATTCAATAACAAGGTATTATCTTTCGCTAAAGTCACCTTATGTTCGGGAAACAATTGCCATTGCACATTTTCAGCTTGTTTTCGCCAAGCAATGCCGCCAGTTTCAGTGCTGCCATAAATTTCTGTAATAACTTGTTGGTTAGTGACTAAGAAGTCATTCGCTACCTTCAGACTTAACGCGCCCCCTGAGCAAAAAACGTTTTGAATACTTGCGATTGCTTGCGCTGAAAGTTGTTGACGAGTACGCGCTAAATAACTTGGGCTTGAGATCAAAGTAACCTGATTGAAAATTTGACAATAATGTTCCACTTGCTCTGGATACTCAATAGTGTCACAAAGGATCTGTTTATTCGTAAATACGGGCCAAATTAATTTGAACAATAAACCATAAATATGCTTGTGCGTAACGGTTGACAATATACATGTTTGCGCAAGTGATTTAGCAAACATCCTTTGTAAGCTATGCACTTCATTGGCTAGCTGATACCAATATTTTTTAATGGCTTTTGCTTCACCTGTTGAGCCAGAGGTAAATAAAGTAATACGTGTATTCGCATTAAGCGTTAAGGTGTTGTTGGAAATGATGAGTGTTTCATTCTGCTGTTTACCCTGACACTTTGGATGAAAATGCGGCAGTAACGGTTCATTTTTATCGTCTTCCGTGCTAATACAACCAATGCTTATGTCGGCATACTTGGCGGCTTGTTTGAAACGTTCACACTGTTCACTTTGCGCTAAAACAATATGTTTGTCAGCTAATAATAATGCGAAAAAACATTGGCTGTATTGATAAAAGTCATCTTGATATAGCAACCAATTTTGTTCGCTATAGCCCTTAATATCTTGAGCAAGTGTTAAGCATTCGTTTGCCCATTGCTGTCCTGAAATTCTTTGCTCGCCACGAATAAATACGCTGTGATTAGCTAAAGGAAAAGTGTAAGTATCAATGGTCATTAAGTTTTTGCACTCTTAATCTCACCAAGTATTCACTAGCAAAGAGTAAGCCCATCAGAACATAAGCAATTAAACCGTTATAAAGCGTCCATGTTTGTAAGTTAGTAAATAGCACGGTGTAGGTAGAAACCAAACCATTAAGGATAAAAAAAACCAACCAAACTTTGGTGACTGTACGCGTATATTTAACGGCATGAGGGGGTAAATCAGCTTGAGTTAACCGAGCAAGTCGCTCAATAATGGGTGGTGGGTTCACTAATGAATAGGAGAAAATCAGGGCTAAAGCACTATTGATAATAACAGGGTAAAACAACAAACCAATATCCGCATCAAAAACAAAGCTAAGCATTAAAAAGAGTAGTATCACCAGTGAAAGTATTTTACTCGCTCCTGGCCCGAGTATTTTTTTAGGATCACTCAGACGACTACTGTTTTTTTTTAATAAAAATATACGTATAAAAAACAGTAATAATAGAGTCAAACTAACCCATCGTACCGAAAACTCAGCTAAGCCATAAAATACCACTAGCGGATATAATAAGGTGACTAGGGTAATAATTATTTTCATCACAAGTTTATCAACATGCCTAGGAGCTTAGTTTAAATGCTAGCGGGTAACGTTAGTTCCGCTAAAGCGTCAACTATATCGCCAACAGTACGCACCTTTTTAAAGGACTCGGGGGCAATTTTTTTACCTGTGATCTCACGTAGCCGAACGATCAAATCTACCGCGTCAATACTGTCTAAGTCGAGTTCTGAATACAGTTCTGTCTCTAAGCTAATATCTTCTGCTGGAATTTCAAATTCATCAACCAATAATGCGGTTAACATTGACAATATTTCTTCTTTACTTTGCATGATGCCTCAATACTAATTTTGTTCAATAAACTGAACTAGGTTATCAATAGAATAAAAGTGTGCTTTCGTTTTTTCTGAATTTGCTTCAATTTTTACATCAAAGGTTTTCTTTATGGCTAAGCCTAATTCTAATGCATCAATAGAATCTAGACCTAAGCCTTCACCGAATAACGGCTCATCATCAATAATATCGTCTGGTGATATATCTTCTAAATCAAGTGTTTCAATAATTAATGATTTTAAAATTGTTCGAGTATCAGCCATTTAATTCTAGTTCCTTACAAAAATATTGCTGTGTTTCACGTGTCAGCTGGCGAACGGCTATCGAAGTGTTAGCATGGTTAAAGTACTTGTTGTTATCAATCACTTTTTGCGCACTCAAGGTAATAACGAATTTTTCATCGGGTACGTGATACCACGGGTGTTTTTTAGTTAAGGTCGAGGGGTGCACAAAAATATGTATCGGTTGGTAATTGGCTTGACACCGAATAGCAATATTAGCCGCACCTCTTTTAAAGACCAAAGGTTGCCCTGGTACGCTGCGTGTTCCTTCCGGAAAAACAACAATATTACTGCCTGATACTAAGGTTTTCTTACAGTCAATAAATAGCTGTTCGGGGTTATCGTTGTCGATATAACCAACCCGTTTTAATACGCCACGTAGAAAAGGGTTTTTAAACAGCGCTGACTTTACGACACAATCGGCATTAGGTAAATAGGCAATAATAAGTACCACATCAATCAATGATGGATGATTAGCGATCACCACATGTTCACGCAAATACCTTAGCTTGGTAAAGTTTTCTAACTTTACGCTTAGCACCCCCAAAAACTTCATCTGTCCAACAAAAAAGGCGAACGCTTTATGTATTGTATATCGCGCTATTTTTTTACGCTTTTCTTTATCTCTTATGAATAGCGTTTGTAGGGGGAAAATGATTGATGAAATAAAAATCGCGCCAAGAGAAAAATTAAGAAAACACAAGCCGGTGGCGAATATGCGCCAATAGTAATTCGCTTGTTGCATTAACTAAAGCCCAAAGAGAGTGAGTGTTTTTCACCCGCTATTTCGTCATTACTTTGTAAATAGAGATAGCGAATAAAGTCTAAACTCACATCAGAACCTGATTTTTCAACACGGTTTGTTTTTTTATTGTTTAAAATAATATCAATCTGCGCGAGGCTTTCATTTGCCTTATCTTCTTGACTGGTAATGACCATGCTAATACAACGTGCTGGTTTACGCGCCTCAAACTGAGAATACGCTGCTGGCACATCAAAATCGCAATACGTATAAATCACCGAGGTGTTTTCTAGCTGAGATTGCATTGAGGCTTCAATTAAGCCTTCAGCAAAGGTGTTTTTTCCCGCACTAATCGTGGTCGTCGGGGCAGTATTACTTGTGGCAATGCTAAATAATCCTGTTGTCGCGTTATGCACCGACAAAGCAAACTGAGTGGGTGATAAGTCATCACCTAATGCCGCGTCTTTGATCAGTTTTACTGTTTTAGCTAAATCACCATGCTGAGAGGCAAAAATTAATGGTAAGTTTTGCGTGAGTGCTTGAGGCATATCCAAGCAATGTAATGCGACTTTACTAAAGGGGCTTAACCTTCTTAACTGCCCCTTAGGATAATACTGAGGTTTCGGTGCTATAAAATCATCTTCTAGGCATAATTTATTATTTGCCCATAACGTTAATCGATTTGGCTCATCTTCCCCTTGCAGCCAAACCCTAATGCTTTTTATATAAACTGTCACTGCCATAACGTACGGATTTCTGGGGATTACTTTGATTATTGATGAACCTTGATTGTAACAAATTGTGATTTTCTTTACAAACGCAGTTGTCCCTCAGTTTGATAAAAAGAAGAGTTTGCTAGGCTAGGGGTTGTTGGTCTTTCGTGGTTAAATTTTGTTCGAGCTAAAAGCGTTTTATTCGCGGCGAGTCGCGTGTAGCCTAGTCATTCTACGCAAACACGACTCAACAATGAAAAAAACGCTTTTAGCCGAATCTTTCGGACAGCGTTTGTTGGTCATTTTTACGGCGTTATCATCTTTGTAATGTGGAATAACCACATTACAAAGGCTCTGCCTTGTATAAATACCCAACAATTCGCTGCAAAAACAATCTCGAAAGAGCAACAGCCCCTAAGCAAACTCTTTTTTAGCTTCATCATATAAAGAAAAGTGTCTCGTATTAAGAGAGCCAAAAAATCTTACACTATGCCCTCCCATTACACCTAAACAGTTAGGTACTTACTCTTTATAACTTTCCTCAATTAACCCTGTTTGAATTAACCTTTCTATATAAATAATCCAGTTATTATAGTTTTTATGAATAGTGTTTTTTG
>JBAHZW010000060.1:0-20431 GCA_037132835.1 Colwellia sp.
TTGTTCGAGCTAAAAGCGTTTTATTCGCGGCGAGTCGCGTGTAGCCTAGTCATTCTACGCAAACACGACTCAACAATGAAAAAAACGTTTTTAGCCGAATCTTTCAGACAGCGTTTGTTGGTCATTTTTACGGCGTTATCACCTTTTTATGTGGAATAACCACATTACAAAGGCTCTGCCTTGTATAAATACCCAACAACTCGCTGCAAAAACAATCTCGAAAGATCAACAGTCCCTAAGTTCCAAAACTTAATAGCCCTAGGATGAAATTATTAAAGGGGCTATTTTATACCACATATGATATTAGTTTTCGGCTTAAGCTTGCCTTTGATATATTCCTGTATATACTATCAGTATCACTGTGTAAATTTACAGGCTAAATATGATAGATCCAACGACTGAATTACGTCCGATGACGAATAGACAGCAGCAAATTTATGATCTCATTAAAGACAATATACAAGAAACAGGCATGCCACCTACTCGGGCAGAAATAGCTACTTTCTTTGGCTTTAAATCAGCTAATTCAGCCGAAGAGCATTTAAAAGCGTTAGCAAAAAAAGGGTATATCGAGATGCTGGCTGGCACTTCCCGTGGTATTCGTGTGATTGAAACCTTGGTTGAAAGTCAAGGTTTACCACTCATCGGGCGAGTAGCTGCCGGTGAGCCTATCTTGGCGCAAGAAAATGTTGAAGACCATTATAAAATGGACGGTAATTTATTCCATCCTGCAGCCGACTATCTTTTACGAGTAAATGGCGAAAGTATGAAAGATATTGGTATTTTAGATGGCGACTTACTGGCGGTACATCAAACAACTAATGTCGAAAATGGTCAAGTTGTTGTAGCCCGCATAGAAAATGATGTCACCGTAAAGCGCTTTAAACGTGAAGGTAATATTGTTTACTTACATGCAGAAAATAAAGATTTCCCACCGATCAAAGTCGATTTGTCCAATCAAGAATTTACTATTGAAGGTCTTGCTGTTGGTATTATTCGAAGTGGTCAATGGATGTAATAGCATTGCGTAAAATGTAAACTGCTTTCGTTATGCTAAAAGCCCTAAGGATGATAAGTTTTATCATCCTTAGGGCTTTTTTTGTATGCTTCCTAGCATAAATATTTCTTTAATTATCTATATTTTTTATTTCCTCTCTAAATTTTTAAAAACACCTTACAGTAAAGCCTACGCTGGCATTAGAGTTATTACTCCATTGAATTTAATCATTTTTTCCTGTCTGAACGCTAATTAAAAGTTTGACCTAGATCAACTTTTAGCGTAATTCTATTACTCGATTCGCATGTTAAACAAACAAAAATAGAGCGAAAACACATCGGTTTATTTATCTTATCACACACTATATTAAGTGATCTGACTGAGGATAATTCACCTTGATATAAGCCGATAAGTATTATTGTTCGTGGATCGTTCTACCTTGCGAAATTGTAGCTAAAACAAGATATTAATAAAAATAATAATAACAACAGATACACAGTTCAGTGAGTTATGAAGTACATTGCTGCACATCTGTTCTCTATATTAAGAAGAGGGGATGCCGTGTGGGGAAATATAAGCTAATTATACTGTTGTTGGTAAGTTTAATTACCAACTCAGTTTTGGCCGAGACGCAATTAAATCTAACCAAAGGCGTAACTGCCATTAGCAGAGAAGTATATGACTTACATATGCTGGTACTCTACATTTGTACCGCCATTGGTCTCTTAGTTTTTGGGGCAATGTTTTGGTCTATGGCCTTTCACCGAAAATCTAAAGGTGCCAAACCTGCTGATTTTCATGAAAGCACTAAAGTTGAAATATTATGGACCGCAATACCCATAGTCATTTTAATCGCCATGGCCGTACCCGCGACACACACTTTGATTGCCATGGAAGACAATTCAGACTCCGATGTCACCATTCAAATTACTGGCTCTCAATGGAAGTGGCACTACAAATACTTTGATCAAGGTATCGAGTACTACTCTGTTCTTTCTACTCCCCGCGAACAATACGAAAACCAACATAAAAATAACGTTACCAAGGGCGAGAACTACTTACTTGAGGTAGATAAACCACTGGTCATTCCTGCCAACAAAAAAGTCCGGTTTTTAATCACCTCAGATGATGTTATTCATGCTTGGTGGGTGCCCGCATTTGCGGTAAAGCAAGATGCAAATCCCGGATTCATTAATGAAGCATGGACGAAAGTGGATGAGCCAGGTATCTACCGCGGACAATGTGCCGAATTATGCGGTAAAGATCATGGTTTTATGCCCATTGTTGTTGAAGTTAAATCTGAGCAAGATTACCAAGTTTGGTTAACTGAGCAACATGCGTTAGCCGCTCAAGCAGCACAAACTGAAGCGGATTCATTAAATGCAGAAGCGTCCATGGAAGAGCTAATGGCTTTAGGTGAAAACACTTATGTGGCTTATTGTGCCGCTTGTCATCAAGTATCAGGTGTCGGTTTGCCTCCGGCATTTCCAGCCTTAAAGGGCAGCCCTATTACCTTAGGTGATATCTCAGAACATATACGTACCGTGGTAAATGGTCGAGCAGGTACGGGTATGCAAGGCTATGGTAAACAACTGACCTTAAAAGAAATTGCCGCGGTAGTTACCTATGAACGAAATGCTTGGGGCAATAATACGAATGATGCCGTGCAAGCAGCCGATGTGAAAAAGATAAATGGTGGCGATAACACGGTGAAAGTTTCGGCTGCTGCAGAAGTTGTCGACGTTACTGCAGAAACATTGACTCAAGAAACTGTGGCAGAGGTTGTTAACGAAATAACCGCAGAAGGTAAGGCAAATGAAGATCTCGCAAAAAACTATAACTTAGCGGAACTGATGACCATGGGTGAAAAAGTGTACTTAAGTTCCTGTGCTGCCTGTCATCAACCAACAGGTTTAGGCATTCCGCCGGCATTTCCTGCACTAAAAGGCAGTGCTATAGCAACAGGTAATGTTGACGAACATATCGACATTGTCCTTAATGGCAGTAATAAAAATCCTGCTATGGCAGCCTTTTCTGGGCAATTAACTAAAACACAAATTGCCGCGGTAATTACCTATGAGCGAAATGCATGGGCAAACAACACCGGTGATCTAATCCAACCCGCAGCAATTCATGCTGCTAGTGCGAAGTAGGAGGCAGGATATGACAACAGATACTTTAGTAAACCAAGAGATTAATGACTCGCACGATGACGATCATCATGACCATAAAATGACAGGATTAAAACGCTGGCTTTACACCACTAACCATAAAGATATTGGCACCTTATACTTATGGTTTGCTTTTATTATGTTTTTAACCGGCGGTGCATTAGCCATGGTTATCCGCGCAGAGTTATTTCAGCCGGGTTTGCAAATAGTTGAGCCAGATTTTTTTAATCAGTTAACCACAGTACACGGTTTAATTATGGTCTTTGGCGCCATAATGCCAGCCTTTACCGGTTTTGCTAATTGGATGTTACCTATGATGCTGGGCGCACCAGACATGGCATTACCGAGAATGAATAACTGGAGCTTTTGGATCCTACCTTTTGCCTTCGCAATTTTACTAGGTTCGTTCTTTTTGGAGGGTGGTGCACCAAATTTTGGTTGGACCTTCTACGCTCCGCTGTCAACAACCTACTCAAATGGCAGCACAGCTTTCTTTGTTTTTGCCGTTCATATTATGGGAATTTCTTCAATAATGGGGGCAATTAACATTGTGGTCACCATTATGAATCTGCGTGCACCCGGCATGACTTATATGAAGATGCCCTTATTTGTCTGGACTTTTTTTATCACCGCCTATTTGTTGATTGCTGTTATGCCTGTGCTCGCGGGCGTAGTGACCATGTTGCTTACTGATACCTATTTTGGCACTAGCTTCTTTGATGCCGCGGGTGGTGGTGACCCCGTTATGTTCCAGCATATTTTTTGGTTCTTCGGCCATCCTGAAGTATATATTATGATTTTGCCTGCCTTTGGTATCGTTTCTACCACAATTCCGGCTTTTTCTCGTAAGCCGTTATTCGGTTATAGTTCAATGGTTTACGCAACCTCTTCTATTGCTTTACTGTCATTTATTGTTTGGGCGCATCATATGTTTACCACAGGTATGCCGCTATTTGGTGAATTATTCTTTATGTATTGCACCATGCTTATTGCCGTACCGACAGGGGTTAAAGTATTTAACTGGGTCGCTACCATGTGGCGAGGTTCATTATCTTTTGAAACACCTATGTTGTTTTCAATCGCCTTTGTAATTTTATTCACCATTGGTGGCTTCTCCGGCTTGATGCTCGCAATGACACCGGTTGATTTTCAATATCACGACACTTACTTTGTGGTCGCCCATTTCCATTATGTCTTAGTTACTGGCTCGCTATTTTCAATTTATGCGGGGGCTTATTTCTGGCTACCTAAATGGACAGGACATATGTACAACGACACCTTAAGTAAATGGCACTTTTGGTGCTCATTAATCTCGGTGAACTTATTATTTTTCCCTATGCATTTTTTAGGATTAGCTGGCATGCCGCGCAGAATTCCAGATTATGCGCTGCAATTTGCAGATTTCAATAAGTGGGTCAGTATTGGTGGTTTTGCTTTTGGTTTATCACAACTCATTTTCTTAGTTGTAGTAATAAAATGCATTAGGGGTGGTGAGAAAGCACCAGCAAAGCCTTGGGATGGTGCGGTGGGGTTAGAGTGGACGGTAGCAAGCCCTGCGCCTTACCATACTTTTAGCACACCGCCACCACAAAAAGATATTGATCATGCCGTTCCGCACGAGCACTAATTAAAATGAGTGAAAATGACAACAAAACTCATATAAACAACAAAATTAACACCCATGCTGATAACCGCAAAACAGTAAAAAAATTGTTGTTAGTTGTGCTTGCCATGTTTGGTTTTGGTTTTGCCCTAGTGCCTTTATACGATGTATTTTGTGATATTACTGGCTTAAATGGCAAAACTAATAATACAGCAGTAACTTATGAGGGTGGCAGTGTTGACATGTCTCGTACGGTAAAAGTGCAATTTATAACGCGTAATGCGAAAGGAATACCATGGCGCTTTGAGCCGGTAATCAATCAAGTTGAGGTGCATCCTGGAGAGATAAAGTTTGTGTCATTTTATGCAAAGAACAATGCTAACCATGACATAGTCGGGCAAGCAGTACCGTCAGTATCACCGGGGTTGGCGGCAAGCTATTTTCATAAAATTGAATGTTTTTGTTTCACTCAGCAACCGTTAAAAGCAGCTGAAGAAGTTGAGATGACATTACAGTTTTATGTGGATTTAGCACTGCCCGCCGATATCAATACCTTGACGTTATCTTATACCTTATACGACATAACCGAAAAGTCGTCATAAGCTTCTACCAAAAAAGGGATAGAAAATGACTAACAAAGAATATGAAAGTTATTATGTACCCAGTCAAAGCCATTGGCCCATTGTCGGCGCGGTAGCACTATTTATGATCGCTTTTGGCGCGGGAAATTATGTAACAGATTTAGCGAATGAAGAAAGTGGCTTTGGTGGTTATTTGCTGCTGTCAGGTATTGCACTTATTGTATATATGCTATTTGGCTGGTTTAGTGATGTGATTAATGAATCCCAAAATGGTAAGTATTCACCTCAAATGGATAATTCTTTTCGCCAAGGCATGAGTTGGTTTATTTTTTCTGAAGTCATGTTTTTCGCTGCTTTTTTTGGTGCCTTACTCTATTTGCGGGTGTTTTCTATTCCTTGGTTAGGGGGGGCAGGTAACAACGTGGCAACGGGTGCCGTACTTTGGCCTAACTTTGTTGCCCAATGGCCATTATTAACAACACCTGATGGCACAACAACCACCGAAATGGGTTGGTACGGACTGCCGTTAATTAATACTGTTTTATTATTAACGTCTTCAATCACCGCTCACTTTGCCCATACAGCATTAATTAAAAATAGTCGTCAGGCGCTGACGATATGGCTGGGTATAACCATACTACTTGGTTTGAGCTTTATCTTCTTTCAGATTCAAGAGTATGCTCATGGTTATTCCGAAGAAATGCGACTATTTCTGGATAGTGGCGTTTATGGTAATAGCTTTTATTTATTAACTGGCTTTCACGGCATGCATGTCACCTTAGGATGTATCATGTTGATAGTTATGTGGTTTAGAATCTTAAAAGGACACTTTACTCCTGAAAATCATTTCGCGTTTCAAGCAGCAAGTTGGTATTGGCATTTTGTCGATGTCGTGTGGGTAATGCTGTTTGTATTTGTTTATATTTTATAGGAACAGATACTTTGCGCCGTACTGATAAGGTTAAGACTGATAAGGTCAAAAAAGTATTAGCGAATGCCCTTTGGTTCGGCTTAACCCTTATCGTCTTTGTCTGCTTGCTTAAATTATCTTTCTGGCAATATAACCGCGGTTTTGCCAAAGAACAACGCGCGTTGCGTATTACGCAACTTAATCAGCAGTCACCACTAACCCTGAACCAAGTCGTCAAATTATCTACAGAAAAGCAAGTTACGGGTAATGAAAGTATTAACGATTTTCCAGTAACTATTACGGGGATCTTTGATAGTGAACATATATTTTTACTCGATAACCAAGTAGAAAATCGCTCTCTGGGCTATCGTGTATTGCAGGTTATAGAAACACCTACTCATAAGGTATTAGTGAATTTAGGTTGGATACAAGGCTCAATAAATCGCAATATACTTCCTGATATTCCCCCCTTACATGGACAATATAAGTTTCAAGGTCATATTCGACTTGTCGAGTTAGGTCTTATGCTGCAAGCACAAGATTTTTCTCAGGTGAGTTGGCCATTACGTGTTCAACAAATTGAATTATTGAAATTTTCCACACTAATTCACAAGCCACTGCTGCCATTTATCATCTATGTAAATCAAAACGAATCTCTTGGTTATAAAAAGAATTGGCACCCGATGGTGATGCCCGCAGAAAAACATTTTGGCTACGCCTTTCAATGGATTGCTTTAGCAATAGCTTGGCTGATATTAATGATTAGCCTGAAAATAAAGTCACGCAAGAAGTTATCGATTCTGACTAATAGACCCGCTAATATTTTACAAAAGATGTAAGTGAAAATAATACATAAGGCATAAACTATGGCTCAATCAAGCAACACATTCGACTCAAAAAAGGCTGTTTCGGCAAAAGATACTCGTGATGTAAAAGAGAGCGTCGATATAAAATATAGTGCTAACTTGAGCCGTGCCGACAAATCAGTGCATAAAAATCGTCGTAGTTTATTAATACTGCTAACCATTTTTATATTACCCGTATTATTGGCAAAATTAGCCTTGGATAATCAGTGGTTAGCTCTCGGCGTAACAAATAAAGGTAAGTTATTAACACAAGCCTTAACATTAAAAGATCTCGGCATAGAGAAACAAGCAGTCGATAAAAAATGGTTAATTATTTATCGACTGCCTCAAATATGCCCTGATCTTTGTTTGCACAGTATTGAAACCGTGCATAATAGTTATGTCGCGCTAGGAAAAGATATGCCAAGGGTTACTGCGGTATTAGTGAATGGAAAAGTTTTATCTAACCAGCAAGGTGAGCAGCTTGCCAAAAGCCAGTGGCTAACACTCGCCTTAACGCCTCAAATGAGTGACTTACTACCAGAGGCACAAGTACTTATCGCAGACCCTTTAGGTAATATTATTTTAACGCACCAACTACCAGAGAAAATAGAGTTACAACCCGCTTTTGGTAAAGCCATTGTCGCTGACATGAAAAAACTTTTGAAATATTCGAAGGTTGGTTAATCCATGCTAAGGCAAAGTGAAAACACACAAACACTGCAACGTTTAGTGCTGACAAGCTTACTACTGGCTATTGTTGTCATCGGCTTAGGTGCATATACCCGTTTAACGCATGCCGGCCTAGGCTGTCCAGACTGGCCAACATGTTATGGTTTAATTAATGTCCCCGTAACTAGCGCTGAAATAGCACAAGCCGAACATGCGTTTCCGCTGCGACCTGTTGAACCAGCGAAAGCTTGGAATGAAATGATTCACCGCTACTTTGCCGCTAGCCTTGGTTTATTCATCGCTGTGATCACCTTTTTGTCAATTAAGTTGCGCTATGCCAAGCAATCAGTAGTGAAATATCCCGTTTTTCTCCCCTTATGTATTTTGATTGTAGTAATATTTCAGGCGGCTCTTGGTATGTGGACGGTAACACTGAAGCTAATGCCCATTGTAGTTATGGCACATTTACTCGGCGGTTTTACCACACTGTGCTTATTGTTCTTGCTATATTTGCGTCTAGCTACAAAAGACAAGGCGGCTAATCAAAGCACTGTTCACGCCAAAGAGCTCACTAAAGATAAGTATAATGATACCCAAAGCACTGGTGTTCCGCTGAAAAAATACAGTCGCTATGCCTTGCTCGGTATTGCCATTTTAACTGCACAAATTGCCCTTGGCGGTTGGACCTCCTCAAATTATGCCGCCATGAGTTGTGTTGAGTTGCCGATTTGCCAAGGTGATTGGCTATCTGAGCTAACTTTTAAGCAATCTTTTGACTTACTCCCCCCCCATAAAGACAGTTACGAATTTGGTCATCTTAATCATAATGAACGTGTGACGATTCATGTGACTCATCGCTTAGGTGCCATTATCACCAGCATATTTCTCGCTTGGCTGACTATCATGGTTCTACTCAACTCAACAACTTATGCCATAAAGCGAACCGCCATGGCTTTACTCTCGATATTGGTTATTCAAATCAGTTTAGGGGTAAGTAATATTTGGTTCTCCTTACCGCTCGAGGTGGCGGTAGCGCATAACTTGGTTGCTGCTTTTTTAATGCTGAGCTTGATCACGTTAGCTTATAAATTAAGACAATACTCAAAGGGATCTTTTTATGAATAGGACAATGGATAAAACAATAAATAATGTCATCAATAGAAATATTACACCTATGTCGCCAACCATTAATGCCGGTCAACGCCAGCTATCTCTAATTAATATATTTGCTAATTGGCGTGCTTATTACGATATAACAAAACCTAAAGTTGTTGCGTTACTGGTGCTGACAGCCTTGGTTGGTATGAGTTTGTCTGTGCCGGGAGCCTTGCCATGGCAAGTGTTAATTCCAGCCATGTTAGGTATCGGCTTGTTATCCTCTGCGGCGGCAGCGATTAACCATATTGTTGATGAAAAAATTGACCGCATGATGGGTCGAACACATAATAGACCTTTGCCTGAAGGCAGGATCAGCGTGACTAATGCCATACTGTTTGCAACTATTATCGCCTCATTGGGTTTTATTATCCTCTACGCGTTAGTCAACCCACTGACCGCTTTTTTAACCTTAGCAGGCTTAGTTGGCTATAGCTTTGTCTATACCATGTATTTAAAACGCGCGACACCACAAAACATCACTATTGGTGGCTTAGCTGGCGCAATTCCTCCCTTATTAGGTTGGACGGCAATGACCAATGAAATAGCCCCCAATGCCTTATTATTAGTTTTAATTATTTTTACTTGGACGCCGCCACATTTTTGGGCTTTAGCTATTCACCGTAAAAATGATTATGCCAAGGTAAATATCCCCATGCTGCCTGTTACTCATGGTGTTAACTTTACCAAAACGCAAATACTACTCTATACCGTGTTACTTTTTATTGTATGCTTATTGCCTTATTTAGTGGGTATGAGTAACTGGTTATACTTAATAGGTACTTGTCTCTTAAACATCATATTCTTTGGTTATGCGTGGCAGCTTAAATTTAATGCCAAAGAAGAAACCGCAATGGCTACCTTTAAATTCTCTATAGTACATTTAATGCTGCTATTTATTCTTTTGCTACTCGACCATTACTGGTTACCTATCAACTAATGGCAATCCATAATAAGACTAAACTCAAGAATTTGATGAAAGAATATAGCACGATTATTATTGCCTTAATTTCTCTGACTGTCGGCGCTATTTTCTTTTACCTAATGAGTCAAACAAAGCAGTTACCCGCAGCTGAATATGCATTGCATTACCAACAAGCACGGCCAATTTCAGACTTTAACTTCACAGACGAGTCGGGGCAAGACTTTGAAAACAAGCACTTGCAAGGTAAATGGTCATTCATCTTTTTTGGCTATACCTCTTGCCCTGATGTTTGCCCAATGACACTGCAAAAGCTTGGTTTTATCTATGACAAGATCACCGCTATTGCCAGCAATAGCCAAGTGATATTAGTCTCTGTTGATCCTCAGCGTGATAGTAGAGAAAAACTTGCCCAATATATCGCTTATTTCAATCCTAATTTCAAAGCACTACGCGCAGAGCATAATGTGCTTTTTCCTTTTTCACGTAACTTG
The DNA here is from genome assembly GCA_037132835.1 of Colwellia sp. Lineage (GTDB taxonomy): Bacteria > Pseudomonadota > Gammaproteobacteria > Enterobacterales > Alteromonadaceae > Colwellia. The sequence continues at coordinate 10,351 of JBAHZW010000060.1, forward strand.
GGGCTGATGTATGCCATTACCCGTAAGAGTAATATTAATGTCGCAGAGGAAGGTTATTGGGTTGATCACAGTACATCATTGGCTTTGATTAATCCGACAGGAAAAGTGGAAGCCATCTTTAAACCTGAGCAGGAAGTTGGTCAAGTTCCTTACATTAATACTGAAGAGTTATTAAGCGATTATCAGAGAATAGTCGCTTTATACCAATAAGAATAGGGCTTTATAAATGATACCAACTGCCATCTTCTTTTAAGATAAACCAAGGTTTTGAATACCAGTAATAACGACCCGGTTTGCTAATACTTGCCGCGGTACAATTAGCACGAACCCTACCAATAGGTAGATCACGATTAAATTCTATACTAAAACTTTTATCATCATGCCAATTGATTTTTTGCTTACCTAACCCTGAAATATAGCAATTCAATGCTGATTTATAAAAATCACCGCTTTCAATATCAAAGGTAATACTTTTAGCTTCTTTGTATTTAAATATTGTTTCAGCTTGTTGGCCTTTTAAACTAATATTGAATGCTAGGGAGTTCAACTTATCACGCAGACCCGATATTCTGTCGTATGGCTTTGATGCTGGAAAACGAGGTACAATGGTTAAGTCGGTAGATAGATCTATAGCGCCAGATTGCTGAGTAAAGGCGACAAAGTCATTCTTTTTTGCCCATGCCTGCACGGCGACATCGTACTCACCATAAGGATAGGCAAAATAACGCCAGCTTTGCCCAGTATTTTCTTCAATAAGCGTTTCCGCTTTTAGCAATAAATCTGTTTGTTTATCTAGCCACTGTGTTTGCGTTAAGCCTTCAGCAACACGAGTCATTGAATCATGCTCATAGCCGTGATTAGCTATGATCACACCTTCATCTGAAAGTGCTTTAAGCTGGATCCATGATAAGTAATGTGACGATTCCTTTTTTTCATTGCGCTCGATAATGCCGGGATTTACATAAATAGTATACGGAAAAGCGAACTTATCTAAAATCGGCTTTGCCTGCGTTACAATATCAATGTAAGCATCATCAAAAGTAATAGCGACACTTTTATCGGTTAAGGGTTGTTTATTTTTGATGCCTTCAATCAACTCAGATAAAGGCACAACCTTAAAGTTGTTCTCTTTTAAGTATTGTAAATGCACTTCAAATTGCTGTGGTGAAATACTGGTACTGGGTGGCGTGCTATCGCTTACATGATGGTACTGTAAAATTACTGCGGCATAACTGCTAAACGTAGCACCTACGAATAATGAAACTGAAAATAATGTCCGCAATAAATACTTCATGGTTATAACCTTTAATAATTTGAGTAGATAAAATACCGTCTTTTTTTAAACCACAACCCTTTACAAATATTGTTAAGTAAAGAGCTTTTCTCAATCAACCGCAGTACTTTTTTTATTAGCACGATTATCGATTAAAAAACATTCAATCACCTTCGCCAGGATGATTCCACAGACTAAGCCAGCAACATTGGCAAACATATCAAGCCATTCGCCATAACGATTAACAGAAGGCTGTATCAACTCAATAGCACCACTAAAGCCAGCAAACACTAATGTTATCCATAGCCAGTGTTTAGGCTTTCGCAGTGCAATGGGCAGCATTAACAAAGCATAAGAGATAAAGTGATGGCTTTTATCACTTCCAGGAACTTGGGGTAAATGTACTGGGGGCAATAAAGACAAAGTCGCAATAGCCGTCATTAAAAAAAGGGTAATGAGCAGCCAATATTGTTTTATGAAGTTAACCATTTTTTTAAATCTAATCCAGGTGTTTAGATGAGGTTTTAGCGCGATAGAATATATTTAACCAGCGATTGGCAAAGATCCCTATATACCCCAAAACTGCCAACAAGCATGCGATAGCCAGTATTATAATGCCAACAATTTGCCAAAGGTGATGATGATAATATCCCAAGGCAACAAAAAGCAACCCCATAACAAAAAGACCCAGTCCACCTAAAAACAGCGTTAAGCTACGCTGAGGATTTTGACCTAGTTTTTCTAATAACTTAATCATAAAAATTAGTAATACGAATGGTCGCCTCGCTGATGTTCTGTCGCATCTCGCACGCCTTTGATTTCACCCGACATTAATTCAACTAATTGCTTTTCAATGCCATCTTTTACTGTGACATCAATTTGTGCACAACCATTACAGCCGCCGCCAAATTGCAAGACTGCATAACCATCGTCGGTAATTTCGACTAAAGTACACTCACCACCATGGCCGGCTAGTTGAGGATTAACTTCAGCTTGTAAAAAATAATGTACTCGCTCAAATAAAGGCGCATCATCGTCAACTTTACGTAATTTAGCATTAGGCGCTTTCAAGGTTAGCTGAGAGCCCATTGAATCCGTAGTAAAATCAATTTCCGCATCTTCTAAAAATCCTTTACTATCAGCATCTACCATGGCTGAAAAACCGTCGAAGGGTAATACAATATCATCGGCTTCTATCGCATCAGGAGGGCAATACGAGACACCACATTCAGCTTTCGCTGTGCCTGGATTTACCACAAAAACACGAATACGAGTACCTTCAGTTTGCTGCGAAAGTAATTTGATAAAATGCGCTTGTGCATTTTCTGAAATACTGATCATTTTTAACTCTCTTTGCTCTCTAGTACATTTACCACTTAAAAATATTCAAATGAAAGTACTTGACTGTTTTACTCAAGTATCCTCATTTTACGCTGCTATCTAATTATGTGCTAATGATTTTTACGCTTTTATTTAATACTTGAATAAGTCAAATTCAGAAACTTACTTTTTTATATAATATGATTATGCTGTATACACATATTCATATTGTTAACCTTCCCTAAAAAATCATCATGATTATACCAATTTCACTAAGTTTCTTCTCACTCAGCTAGATTTAAAAGGCTTAGAGGCATTGATTGAAGAGAATAGTTATTCAGGAGAATATGCTCCTGCAGTCTCTAAGAAGCTACCTCCTTGTAGCGTCCTTGTCGAAATCAATAACGTAGCATATAAGCCTTTTAAATTAGCCCTTTGGGCGTTTGTCAGCACTTCGATAATCGCACAGAATTCCTTTAATATAGAGTGACTATACACAAAAAATTCTATTTATTTTCAAAGCACTGACAAGCTCTGAGTGGAAATTAATTTAATGGAACTAATGGTATTACCTTTTGGTAGGGTTAAGCAAACCGCTAATAAGGTAACGGTTTCAACACCCGCTCTTTTTAATAATTGACTTATTTCACTCGCAGTGGTTCCCGTCGTTACGACATCATCAATGATCAAAACATGTTTAATATGACTTGCTAACGCCTGTTGTAAAGTAAAGGCATTCGCTAAATTCTTACGCCGCTGACGACCCGTTTTTCCCATCTGACTAACATTGTTCTTTACTCGTACTATTAATTTTTCATCGTAAGGTAGCGCCAATTGCCCGCTGAAATCCTTTGCAATGAGGTGTGCTTGATTATACCCACGAATCTGCCACTTTTTAATATGTAAGGGCACTGAGACCACAAGATCAACAGGAATAACTGTATTGTTTTTAATCCTTTCTTGCCATTGTGCGCAAAGCAATGAACTGAATAAGTGAGCTAACTCAAAACGACCTAAGTACTTAATTTGAGCTAACCATTTAGTAAAGGGATATCTATAAGGCGATAATGCAAAAAGATATTCAAAATGAATTTTTGGTAATGCCCGGTGAATGGCTGGCCAATTTAATAAATTACCACCGATGAGGTTTTGGTTGAAGTAAGGTAAATCGTTAATACAGTGTTGACAGAGTAACGTTTGCGCTAACGGTTTATTAAATAAAGAGCTTCTACTAATATTTTCACCACACAAATCACAGCAGCTGAGGCTCCTGATGAGACGGGTGTAATACATACGAAGTTTATTTATGCCTAGCATCCATGCCATCTTCCTTTCCTTTTGCTATCAACAGATTTGATATAAACTGATGCTTAAATTATTATAATTCAGTCGTAAGCATGGCAAAAAACTTAACATTTACCACCTTTCCTCCTAACCGTACACTTAAAAAGAATGCTACACCTATGGTTCTTCTTCATGGTTGGGGGCTAAATTCTGCTGTTTGGCAACCTTTATTAGCCTTATTTAAGGACAATACAGAGAGTAGTTACCAACTGATCACTATTGATTTACCCGGCTTTGGTCTCAATAATAATGTAGATATTACGCCTTACACCTTAACAAATATTTGCCATCATATTAATCAAGTAATTGGCCAGCCAGCTATTTACCTTGGCTGGTCTTTGGGTGGTTTAATTGCAACCGAGATGGCACTTAAATACCCCAAAAATGTGCTCGCATTGATCACTGTTGCTAGTAGCCCATATTTTGTTGATCAGCCAGCAAGTAACTGGCCGGGAATAAAAGCTAAGGTACTCGATAATTTTCATCAGCAGTTAGCGGAAGATACAGCGAAAACAATTAAGGGTTTTTTAAAGATCCAAGCCATGGGTAGCCCTCATATTCGACAAGATTTAAAGTTGATCACTCAGTTAGTTATGCAACAGCCACTGCCTAGCCAAAAAACGTTAGCTGACTCACTGGCATTATTAAGTCATGGTGATTTACGCTCACAGTTATCGAGTATCAGGCAACCCTTTTTGCGTTTATACGGACATAACGATTGCTTGGTGCCAAAAACCGTCATTGATAACATTAGTTATTTAGCTCCAAGTAGTGACCAGCATATATTCCGCCAAGCTTCTCATGCGCCGTTTATTTCTCACCCTGATGACTTTTTTCAAGTATTACTTTCTTGGCTTGAGACGAATTTTAACTGAGCTCAGAAAGCTAAGTTTTGCTTTACTTTTTCCTTATTTAGGTTGATAATTAAGCAATAATATCGTATATCAGCATTGGAGAAATACCTATGGAGATAACATCTGCATTGAACTCAGGTTTACAAGGCCTACAAAATGCGAGAGAAACAGCAGAAAAATCGGCTGTTGATATTGCGACCAGTACGGCACTAAATACTGAACCACAAGCTAGCACACTCAATACGAGTGAAGTAAATACTGAAGTTAATATGGCATCTAATACTCAAGAAGTGCCGGATTTGAACCAATCTATTGTCAATTCGAAAGTGGCTGAATATCAAGCAAAATCGTCTGTTGAAGTGATTAAAAGTGCCGATGATTCATTGGGCACTTTATTGGATGTAACGGCTTAACAATTGCTAGCGGTTAGATTTTCCCTAATAGAGGAGTAATTTTTATTTATGAATATCACTCCACATACAGCAAGCTTACCCCTAGCGACAGTAGTCAATCCTCCTACAGATAGCTTACGTCGAGATAATCATCAACGCGAAATTATCACACAAGTTACTGCCGCCAATCCGTCTGCAGCAGAGAAAGCTGTGGCTTCAGATAAAGAGCGTGCACGTACTCCCGCCCAAGTAAACGAAGAAGTCGATTTTGCTAATTTAAGAAAACAAGCCGAACACGCTGCTAGCTCTATTTCGGAGCAAGAGAGTCAACAAGGCGATCAAGAAAACACTAAGAAAAACCAAGATGAACAAGCCAATACTAACAGTCATGCCTCAAAAAATGGTAATGCTGAAAGTGATAATACGAGCGAAAGTAACAAACAGACTCGCACCGATGAAATAATAATCCAGCAGCTACAAGAAATAGATAAAGAAGTAAGAGCACACGAATTAGCACATGCTTCAATGGGGGGTGCTTCGACAGGCTCACCGTCTTATACCTTTGAAGTAGGGCCAGATGGAAAAAAATATGCGGTGAGCGGTGAAGTACCCGTCGACTTAACTAGCGTACCGAATGATCCTCAAGCAACCATCGATAAGATGCAAAAAGTATATGCTTCAGCATTAGCGCCAGCAACGCCCTCAACACAAGATATTCAAGTGGCCGCAAGTGCCAAAGAAAAAATCAGCTCCGCACAAACCGAGTTGTTAGCCCTAGATAAAGAAAAGGATGCTCAATCAAGTTCTACAAGTATCAATAAAGATACACAGACTCATGCCATCTTTAATACTGATGACGAAGGTAACCAAAGTAATACGTTTGATAGCTTAATTAATCAAACATTAACGGCTCAAACAGCGACGACTGCTAGTGCCGAAAATCAAGAAATAGCATCGTTAAGTACTGATATTTTACAATCTAATCAGCAGTCTTATGAAGTTATACAACGAGCACATCGTATTGAAAGCTTTTACTTTACGATAAGTCAAGGGTATGAAAAACCCGATAATTTTCAATTTGAATTAACGGCTTAACTCAGCTTCAGGCATTTTCTCTACCGCTTCAAACCTTTGCTTGTACACATCACGCACTTGATTAAACTCACTGATTGCATGCACCTTAGTATAAGGTCGTAATATGACTAATATTTTAAGTACACCTTGATAAAACACTGAATCATCATGCTCATCAACTACGGTCTGGCTTTGATGAAAGCTGACCCAGAATGTATTGATAAGGCGCAAAATACTGACAATGTCTGCTAATTCATCATCGGGGAAATCAATAAAATCAGCCGCTTTTAATGAAATAAGTAATTGACTAACCCGCTCAGCAATAGACTGTTGAACTTCAACATATTTCTCCCGTAACACTGGATCTTTATCCAGCAAAACAGGTAGATTTCTATAAAAGAAGCGAAATTTCATTGTCGTTTGAAAAATGGACTCCATATATAAAATCAGGGAATCCAGTGGTTTTACTTCAGCAGATACCTTTGGCAAGGTATCTAATAGTAAACTACGAGCGTACTCTTCGTAAATAGATAAAATAATGTCTTCTTTATTACGAAAGTGATAATAAAGATTGCCAGGACTAATAGCTAAATGTGCAGCGATATGATTTGTAGTGACATTACGCTCTCCTTGTTCATTAAATAACTCAATACTGGCTTGGATTATTTTATTTCGAGTTTTCATGTAACCACTTCTTATTATATTGATTATTACTAAGACAATAATACTATCAAAATTCAGTCGATATAAAGCATTTTGAGTAAATACTTTAAGATTTTTATTTTCTTTGTCAGTAATTATTCGTTTTCGTTGATTAGCGACCATATTAAAAATATAAATACTTGTCACTCAGCAGGATATAACATTACAATAACACTTAACAATCGATTAAAAATATAATACACAATGACAATAAAAGCTATATACCCAGGTACTTTTGATCCCGTTACTAATGGCCATAGCGATCTCATTGTGCGCGCCAGTAAATTATTCAACGAGGTCATAATTGGCGTTGCCGCAAGCCCAAGTAAAAAACCACGCTTTAATTTAACACAACGTGTAGAGATGCTTGAAGAGATTACTCAGCACTTACCCAATGTAGCAGTCGTTGGTTTTAATGGTCTATTAGTTGACTTTGCTAAGCAACATCAAGCTAAAGTAGTTATTCGTGGCTTACGAGCTGTCTCTGACTTTGAATATGAATTTCAATTAGCGAACATGAATCGTCGCTTATCTCCAGATCTTGAAAGTGTATTTCTAACGCCCGCAGAAGAGAATTCCTTTATTTCATCAACATTAGTCAAAGAAGTGGCGTTTCATCAAGGTGATGTTAGTCAATTTGTTCACCCGATAGTAAAAATAGCCCTTGATAACATAAAATCTAATTCTGTTGACAATTAGGGCAGAAAACGGAACTACGATTAGACATCCTAATCTCTTCTAATTTCGTTTGGCAAGTCAAACAAGCTTGCCCTGCTCTACCATAAACCTTAAGTGATTGGGCAAAATAACCTGGTCGACCATCCGCTTGAGTGAAATCTTTAAGTGTCGTACCACCTTGAGCAATGGCAGCACTGAGTATTTTTTTTATCAACCGGGTTAGGGTATTCATCCGTTGCTCATTGATATTACCGGCTTTCGCTGTGGGTAAAATACCGGCTTGAAAAAGCACCTCATTCGCGTAAATATTACCGACGCCAACAACGATATGATTATTCATTAAGAAAGTCTTAATAGGCACTCTTCTCTTTCTCGCTTTATTAAATAAATAGCCGTCAGAAAAATCATCACTAAGTGGCTCGGGCCCAAGTTTAGTGAGTAAACCCAAGGTATCTTGATCATTCTCTAACCATAATACTGCGCCGAAACGTCTAGGATCATTCAACCGTAAGATCTTACCGTGTTGAAAAACAAGATCAAAATGATCGTGTTTAGCGACAGGGACAGCTGCGGTAATAACTCTTATGGTACCCGACATACCGAGATGTATTAACAAAGTTCCTGTTGAAAAGCGTAAGAGAAGATATTTAGCACGTCGTTCAACATTAAGTACCGGTAAGCCGACCATAGCGTTTACTTCATCGGGAATAGGCCATCGTAAGCGTCTGTTACGAATTATCACCTTACTGACATGTTGAGTGATTATATGAGGGCTTATACCTAAACGGCATACCTCGACTTCAGGTAATTCAGGCATAGTTTCTTCTTAGTCAAACCATTGTAGTTGTTGTCATTACAAAATAGTGGGTAAAAGCTGCGGAGCTAAAGCCGCGGATAGCGCTAACCACTGGTTATCTCGTTGTTGATATATTAATAACTGATCATGGAGTGGATATAATGTGAAAGCTCTCAATTCTGACTCCCCTGCCAAAGCAATGTCAACAGTCACGCCTTGAGCACTATCAATTATAATTTCGGCGGCCTGTACAAGACCTCTGCTCTGTTGCCAAGAAAATATTATTTGTTCAATTCTCTGTTCAGATATTTCCAGTACTATACCGTGAGTGGTTAACTGCCAAAGTCGACCTACACGTTCGAATAACAAATGCTGGCTGTCAGGGTATTGGATTGATAACGTAAGAATGACGCTATGTGCTGGCAGAATTAATTGCTCGGCATTACTGTCATTTTCTTCACTTGGGAAGAGTTTATTATTCGTTGCATTAATTAAAATAATGATAGCCATCACTGAAAAAATAATGACATTGTTCCAACCTGTCCGAGATAATTTCATTCAAATAGTCCAATAATTCTAATGGGGGTATCATACTTAACTTTTTATAGAATTGCTCAAGATAATGTGATCCTGCATTCTCTAAGAAGTTACGCCATATAACACCCTTGTCAGAATCAATAATACTACCCGTAAACCTTAATCTTCTTATGAAGCAAGCGAACATTAGGCACTGCACTGGTAATAAACTCAATAGAAATTAAATGGATGATAGGTATATCCAAGTATTTTAGGCATAAAAAAACCCGGCAGAAACCAGGCTTTTAATAGAAATAAAATTAGTTACTTAATTTTAGCTTCTTTATAGATTACGTGCTTGCGAATGGTGGGATCAAATTTTTTGATTTCCATTTTCTCAGGCATAGTCTTTTTATTCTTATCCGTAGTATAAAAATGACCAGTACCAGCACTAGAAACTAAACGAATTTTATCGCGCATAGTATTTTCCTTAGAAAGTTATTAAACTTTTTCGCCACGGGCACGGATGTCGGTTAAAACAACATCAATACCTTTTTTATCGATAATACGCATTCCTTTCGGAGTTAAACGTAATTTAACGAAACGATTTTCGCTCTCAACCCAAAAACGGTGAGATTGAAGGTTAGGTAAAAAACGACGACGAGTCGCGTTTCTTGCGTGAGAACGGTTGTTCCCTACGACTGGTTTCTTGCCTGTTACTTGGCAAACTTTAGACATTTGAGTCACTCCAAAATTAATTTCAGCTCGAGCTATATTCTCCCCAAGACCGTCGCCTTAGGATCCTGAAAAAGGTGGCATATTATAGAGAAACTGGATAACGAATACTAGCCTTAATAAACAAATACTATAAAAATACCACTTATTAATAAATTTCAGCGAGTTAAGTACAAAAATTCAGTCAAAAACTTACTGTCATGGTCAATTTTAGCTTAATTAATGTCTCTTTCAAGGATAAAAAGGCAACAAATATTAGGGGTTGTTGATCTTTCGCGGTTAAATTTTGTTCGAGCTAAAAGCGTTTTATTCGCGGCGAGTCGCGTGTAGCCTAGTCATTCTACGCAAACACGACTCAACAATGAAAAAAATGCTTTTAGCCGAATCTTTCGGACAG
>JBAHZW010000082.1:0-17678 GCA_037132835.1 Colwellia sp.
TCGCCCTTTGGGAGTTTGTCAGTACTTCGATAATCGCACAGAATTCCTTTAATATAGAATGACTATACACAAAAAAATTCACTTTATTCTCAAAGCACTGACAAGCTCTGAGTGGGAACTAATTTAATGAAACTGGTATTATTTGCACTCTCTGTTTATTGAATTGGCATAGATGTTGTATTTTTTATAGAGGATTTTATTTAATTTAAGGTAATTATTTATGAATGATCAAAATGATTTTCCACTTAGTGCTGTGCCAACTGACCAGCGTAAAGGTGCTTGGTCTATGATGTCCGTATTACTCGGTTTCACCTTTTTCACTTCGACGATGTGGGCTGGTGGTACTTTAGGTACGGCATTCAATTTTTATGAAATATTAGGTATTATTTTAATTGGCAATCTTTTATTGGGAAGTTATGCCGCCAGCCTAGCTTACATTGCTTATAAAACCGGTCTAAATACTGTGTTACTGGGACGTTATAGTTTTGGCCTGCAAGGCAGTAAATTATCAGATTTTATATTGGGATTCACCCAAATAGGCTGGTATGCATGGGGTACCGCAACCATTGCCATTATTTTAGTCAAATTATTAGCTCTACCTCAGACATGGGCCACTCCTTTGATGATTTTATTTGGCTTTGGTTTCTGTATTAGTGCCACGATCGGTTATAAAGCGCTAGAATTATTGTCAAAAATATCAGTCCCCGTGATGCTTTTTTTTATCGGCCTTTGCTTTTATAAAGGATTGATTGATGTAGGTGGGATCACAGCGCTGATTAGTCAAAAACCGACAGAGAGTATGTCTGTTGCTGCCGCGATTACGATGGTTTTTGGTACCTTTGTCAGTGGTGGCACTCAGGCAACAAACTGGAGTCGTTTTTCAAAAACAGGAAAAATCGCCATTTTTACCACACTTGTTGCCTTTTTTATTGGTAACGGTTTAATGGTGTTTGTTGGCGCATTTGGTTCATTGATCTACCAACAATCCGATATTGTTGATGTATTGGTCTCGCAAGGTTTTATGTTAGCCGCGATAGTCATGCTGTTTATTAATATATGGACTACTCAAGATAATACCATTTATAATTTTGCGGCTGCCGGTTGTAATCTACTTCGCACCGATAAGCGCAGATTAATTACTGTTTTAGGTGCGGCGCTTGGTACGGGTCTTGCTGTAATGGGCATGTATAATATGCTTATCCCTTTTCTTATTTTATTAGGTACTTTTATTCCGCCTATTGGCGCTATTATTATGACTGATTTCTGGGTGCGTTATCGTGGTAACATGCCCGCACTCTCAGAGGCAAATTTACCACAATATAATATGATGGGGTTGCTTGCTTATGTGCTTGCTTCAGCCGCCGCCTATTTTTCTCCATGGATTGCACCGTTAGTAGGGATTGTGGTGGCTTCATTAACATATAGTCTATTTCTGTTTATCAATGCATCAAAGCAAGTGCTGGATAAGGAACCTATCAATGATTAAGGTGCAATCGTTGGCGCTTATCTCTGGGCTGGAAGAGATAACACTACGTGCAGGACATCAAGGGGCAACAAATATTATCCGTTGGCCCTATATTGCTGAAAATAACGATATTGATAATTGGATATTTGGTGGCGAATTGATTTTTGTTACTGGGTTAAATTGGCAATGGCAGGTAGAAGACTTTCAAAAACTGATCCATTTGGCAAAAAATAAGGACGCGAGTGGGTTAGTTATCTTAACTCAATCACCTTATATCACATCAATTCCTGATGAAGTATTACACTTTGCTAATAAAAAAGGCTTGCCTCTTTTTGAGCAACCTTACTCTTTACCAATGGTAAAAGTCACTGAGTTACTTTCAAATTCGATTATTAAATCTGACCTTGCGCACCAATCAGTTAGATGGTTAATGGAGCATTTATTAGGGAGCACTCGCCCTCTAGAGATGACACTTATCAAAGCCGTAGAGTTCGGCATTAATACTCATAGCGCTTTTTTTGTTGCAGTTATTGTGCCTGACTTACAACAAAATGGAGATCTGAGTCGTTGCCAGTTTTTATTGAATCAGTTTCTATCGGCTAATAACAATGAGCTACCCTTACTTGAATACCACCAAGGCTGGTTGCTGGCATTACCTTGTGATGTTGAACAAAGTATTAATACTTTAGATAAATTACAGGAATTATATGAAACGCTTAATAAACAAGGGTTTAATTGTTATATTGGTGTGAGTGAAGGGGAAGGGTTAGCGCAATTTCGTCACGTTGTTTCTCAAGCAAGGCAAAGTGTTGATTTTGCACTTTTTCAGCAAGGTAATAAAGTCGTCCACTATAGTGAACTCGGCATCAATCAGCTTTTTTCTGGGTTAGAAGATCACAGCCAATTAGATCTTTTTTGTCAAAAAAATTTAGGTCAACTGTATAATTGTTTTGATAAGCAAGCAAGTTTACTTAAAAGTACATTACGCTGTTATTTTGAGAATTTATGCTCGGTAAGAAAGACCGCTTTACTACTCGATATCCACCGAAATACACTTACTAATAGATTAAATAAAATAGAAGTCCTCACGGGTAATTCTCTTGGTAATGCACAGCAACGTTTGTGTTTACAGAATGCTTTAGTTATAGAACGGCTTATTACAACAGACACTGAAATTAAAGAATAATAAGCTTAATAAAAGAGTATATTTATTTAGGAAATTCATTATGAAAATAGTTAATGCGCGTTTACGGAATAAGGCTCAGTTACATACTTTAATCTGTGAAAATAAAAAATTTACTAGCATTGTTGCGCAGAGTGAGAAAATAGAAGCACAGGATGCAGCTATAGATGCAAAAGGTAATCTATTATGCGCGCCCTTTGTAGAGCCCCATATTCATTTAGATGCCGTGTTAACTGCTGGAGAGCCTAACTGGAATATGAGTGGCACCCTTTTTGAAGGTATTGAGCGTTGGTCTGAAAGAAAATTAATGCTTAGCCATGATGACGTTCAAAAGCGAGTATTAAAAACGGTCGAACTATTATTAGCAAATGGTGTGCAATATATCCGAACGCATGTGGATGTAACCGACCCAGACTTAGTTGCATTAAAAGCAATTAACGCGCTGAGAGAAAAGCTATCGCCATATCTTGAACTACAAATTGTGGCTTTTCCACAGGAGGGAATTTTATCTTTTCCAAATGGCAAGCAATTAATGGAAAGTGCATTGGAGCATGGTGTTGATGTTATTGGTGGGATCCCTCACTTTGAATATACGCGTGAATATGGTGTAGAGTCCGTTAAATGGCTCATGGCGTTAGCGGAAAAACATGATAAATTGGTTGATATTCATTGTGATGAAATTGATGATGGTACTTCGAGGTTTCTTGAAGTATTGGCAACTATTGCCATAGAAAAAGGCATGGGCTCTCGTGTTACTGCTAGCCATACTACCGCGATGCATTCATACAATAATGCTTATTGTTATAAACTGTTTCGCTTATTAAAGCAGTCTGAAATCAATTTTATCTCTTGTCCTACAGAGAGTCTTCACTTAAATGGTCGCTTTGATTCATACCCTAAAATAAGAGGTATCACGCGAGTGAAAGAGATCCGAGATGCAGGAATGAATATCTGTTTTGCTCAAGACTCTATTCAAGATCCTTGGTATACATTAGGTAATGGTAAGTTGATGCGTGTGCTTGATTCTGGTTTGCACGCATGCCATATGATGGGTTATGACGATCTATCAACCGCATTAGATTTAATCACTGATAATGCGGCTAAGACACTGAACATATCGACACGTTATGGCATCGAAATTGGCAAACCAGCCAACTTTATTATTCTTGAAGGTTATGATGATGTAGATGCAATCCGTCGACAGGGGGATGTTCTCTGGTCAGTCAGAGAGGGCAAGGTACTGATATGTCGTCAGCCGAGTATGCTTACAGAGCAAGTGAGTTTATTAGATTAGGGGCTGTTGATCTTTCGAGATTTTTTGCAGCGAATTGTTGGGTATTTATACAAGGTAGAGCTTTTGTGATGTGGTTATTCCACATAAAAAGGTGATAACGCCGTAAAAACGCCCAACAAACGCTGTCCGAAAGATTCGGCTAAAAGCCCTTTTTTCATTGTTGAGTCGTGTTTGCGTAGAATGACTAGGCTACACGCGACTCGCCGCGAATAAAACGCTTTTAGCTCGAACAAAATTTAACCGAGAAAGAGCAACAACCCCTCGGTCAAATGAAAATATTATCTAGTAAATAATCCTTATAAAAAAAGCCAAGTAACTCAATACTTGGCTTAGACGTTGTTAAACTCCGAATTTTCCACTGGATACCATTAAGCGGCTAAAAGTTACTACCAACACCAGTGAGTAAAAATCAATCAAATGGTAGCCTGAATTCGGTAATGAGCGATTATTTGCTCTTCTGATTATATAACTCTATTTTTGACTGCTTGTTCAGAGATCATAATCTCAGTTTAAGCCTCATTAAAACTTTATTCATTACCACATCGTGAAATATATAATGGATTGAAATTCAGTATTATTGAGCCAATGCATCTTCAAGAGCACTTAAGCATAAGGCGATATTTTCACTTCTTGCTGTATAACCCATGGTGCCAATTCGCCAAGCTTTACCTGCAAAATGACCTAAGCCAGCACCAATTTCTAGGTTGTAACGATCAAGTAAATAGCTGCGCACTTTCTCATCATCAACCCCTTCTGGAATATAAATAGCATTTAGCTGTGGCAATCGTTCTTCTTTTGGCACAATAAACTTAATGCCTAATTTTTCTAAACCTTTAGCAAGTGTTTCATGTTGTGTTCTGTGACGCGCCCAACTGTTTTCAAGACCTTCGTTATGCAGTTGTACTAGCGATTCATGCAGGCCATAAAGTGAATTTACAGGGGCTGTATGGTGATAGCTACGTCTCCCTTTACCAGACCAATAACTCATTACGAGTGATTGATCTAAGAACCAGCTTTGTACAATAGATTTACGGTTTTTAATAACATTTACGGCTTTTTCACTAAACGAAAGTGGTGATAAACCGGGTACACAAGATAAACATTTTTGTGAACCAGAATAAATAGCATCAATGCCCCATTCATCTACCTTAAGTTCAATACCACCAAGGGATGTAACCGCATCAACAATAGATAAACAGTCATGTTTTTGGGCAAGTTCACATAACGATTTAGCATCAGATACAACGCCAGTTGATGTTTCTGCATGCACAAAAGCCAAACATTTAGCCGTTGGATTAGCAATCAATGCTCGCTCAACTTTGTCGAGTTCTACAGCACGCCCCCATGGAGAATCAACGATAATAGCTTCAGCTCCAATGCGGATAACATTTTGGATCATACGATCGCCAAACACACCATTACGACAAACTATTACTTTATCACCGGCTTCCACTAAGTTAACAAAACAAGCCTCCATGCCTGCTGAGCCTGGGGCAGAAAGTGCGATAGTAAACTCATTTTTTGTTTGAAATGCATACTGAAGTAATGCTTTTACTTCGTCCATCATACCTACAAAGAGTGGATCTAAATGACCAATTACCGGTCTTGATAACGAAGATAAAACTTCCGGGCTGATGTCTGATGGACCAGGACCCATTAAGATTCTTCTGGGAGGAAAGAATGATTGATAACTCATTTTTTTTACGCCTTATTGGATGAAAGAATAGTTGATTAAATATTTGATAACAAAAGCTACAAATTGTGTCAAGCCATTATGATTTCATATTTTTCACCACGAATTAAATAAGTAAAAATTGAAAAATAATCCGATTGACATCCATGTCAGGGTTTGTCATTTTATTTTAAGTTTAACTAGAGCCGCCCAAGTTTAATGGCTCTTGAATTAAACAAATGTAAACTTTTGGCAATTTGTTGCTTGTCAAAAGTTAACTATATTTGACGTTTAGCAGATTTTATTTATCAATTAAACATTAAACACTAATAACTATTAAAGGTTACCTATGAGCGATTTAAAACAACGCGCGCTGGATTATCATGCTGCACCAACCCCCGGAAAAATTGCAATTGAAATTACAACTTCTGCTGAAAGCAGCGAAGATTTATCATTAGCTTATAGTCCGGGAGTTGCAGAGCCTTGTCGTGAAATAGCTAAAGACGTTGATAATGTTTATAAATATACAAGCAAAGGAAATACAATAGCCGTAATCACCAACGGTAGCGCGGTGCTTGGTTTGGGCAACTTAGGACCTATGGCGTCAAAACCTGTAATGGAAGGTAAAGCTTTATTATTTAAACGCTTTGCCAATATTGATTCGTTTGATATAGAAGTTACCCATAATACCCCTGAAGAATTCATTAATACGGTAGCCAGTATTGCTGACACCTTTGGGGGGATAAACCTTGAAGATATTAAAGCACCTGAATGTTTTATAATAGAAAAAGCATTACGTGAGCGCTGTAAAATCCCCGTATTTCATGATGACCAACATGGCACGGCAATAGTCACGGCGGCGGCGCTGATCAATGCATTAGAAATTCAAGGTAAAGAGATAGAGGATGCCGTTATTGTGTGTTTAGGTGCTGGCGCAGCAGCAATTGCCTGTATGGGATTACTCATACAATGTGGTGCTCAGCGTGAGAAAATATATATGCTTGATACCAAAGGTGTGGTGCACACTCGTCGTACCGATTTAAACGAATATAAGACTTTATTTGCCAATAATACCGATAAGCGCACTTTAGATGATGCGATTGAAGATGCTGATGTATTTGTGGGTGTATCGGGGCCTAATTTATTGTCTGGGCAGCAATTATTAAAAATGGCTGCTAAGCCTATTGTCTTTGCTTGTTCAAACCCTGAGCCTGAAATCAAGCCCGAACTTGCTCACTCAATTCGTGATGATTTAATTATGGCAACTGGCCGTTCAGATTATCGAAATCAAGTAAATAACGTGCTATGTTTTCCTTTTATTTTTAGAGGGGCATTGGATGTAAGGGCTCGAAAAATAAATAATGAAATGAAAATAGCGGCGGTGCACGCCATACGTTCACTTGCCAAAGAACCCGTACCGGCAAGCGTTTTAAAAGCGAGTGGCGAAAAATCATTAAGCTTTAGCCGTGATTATATTATCCCGCACCCAATGGATCCTAGGTTATGTCACAATGTTGCCAAAGCAGTTGCCCAAGCCGCTGTTGATTCAGGCGTTGCCGTATTACCAATGCCTGTTCAATATAACTGAGCATCTAATTATTCGTCGAGTTTGTGCTACGTGGACTAGGGGGGGTGATCTTTCGCGGTTAAATTTTGTTCGAGCTAAAAGCGTTTTATTCGCGGCGAGTCGCGTGTAGCCTAGTCATTCTACGCAAACACGACTCAACAATGAAAAAAATGGCTTTTAGCCGAATCTTTCGGACAGCGTTTGTTGGTCATTTTTACGGCGTTATCACCTTTTTATGTGGAATAACCACATTACAAAGGCTCTGTCTTGTATAAATACTCAACAATTCGCTGCAAAAAAAATCTCGAAAGATCAACCGCCCCTAAGGTGTCGTTAAGTGTTAATCAATTTTATATATATGTATATTACACATTAAGCAAAGGAAAATATCATTATGGTAAATTATAAGCGCATACTCGTCGTTATTACTCCGCACAGAGAAGAACAACCAGCACTTAAACGCGCAGTTTTTCTAGCGAATAAATATAAAGCCGAATTAGTATTAGGCTGTTCAATGTATAACCGAAGTATTGAAAAATCATCAAATTCTACTGATGGAAGTTGCAATACTCTTAAGCAAGCTTTGCTTGATGATCAGAAAAAAGTAATGCTGGATTTAGCTGCATCTCTTGATGTTAAAACAAAAACGCAGTGCGTGGTAACTTGGCATAAAAAGTGGTACGAAGGAGTAATAGAGCTCGCTTACAATAATGAGTGTGATCTTATCGTCAAAGAAACTAAACATTACAAAAAATCGATGCGCAACTTATTCACTCCTGATCATTGGAATTTGCTCAGGTGTAGTCCTATCAATGTGCTTATGGTCAAAAATCACAAATGGAATTTTCATGGCAATATTGTCACCGCCATCAGCCTAGATCATGGTGATACACAACATCAATGTTTAAGTGAAAAAGTAGCTAAAGAAGCAGCGTCAATGGCAAAACTATTTGATGCAAATTTACATTTTGTGAATACCGTAAGTAAAGCGCCGGTGCATATTGCTGTAGATCAGTCAGAATTTGACCCTGACAAAGTCAATGCCCGAGTAAAAGAAAAACATAAGCTCGACTTGCAACAACTAGCCAATAGTTTACAAATAGAAAAAGTCAATATACTCATTGCGGAGGGGCTACCTGGAAAGATCGTCCCGAAAATATGTAACGATTTAAATGCAGAATGTTTAATATTAGGCTCTGTCGGACGAAAAGGAGTTAATGCCGCTCTGTTAGGTAATACAGCAGAGTACATTATTGACAAACTAAATTGTGATACCCTTGTTGTTAAAGGCTAACGACTTTAGGGCTAGCATTTTTTTGTTAGTCCTTTTTCTAATTTCAATCAATTTACGCCCTGCTCTCACTTCAATTGCACCTGTTTTGGAGCGTATTGTTGAAGACTTATCCATCAGCCGTGTTAGTGCAGGATTAATCATAACCATTCCCGTACTGTTGATGGGGTTGCTTGCCCCATTAGCACCAGTACTCGCTCGACGATGGAATCAAGAATTAGTATTAACGGGCACAATGGCGCTATTAGTCATCGCATTTTGTATACGATACTTTAGCCGACATAGTTTTACATTATTGTTAATTTCTTCATTGATTGCAGGAAGTGCTATTGCCATTGCCGGACCTTTAATATCAGGGTTTATCAAGCAGCATTTCGCAAAAAAAACAAGTCTTGCCATCGCTCTTTATTCCATTAGCATTTCATTTGGTGCAGCACTTGCCGTAGCACTGACCAGCCCAATAGTTGAAGCCAGTAATAGTCATTGGGAAGTTGGACTCGCTGCTTGGGGCGTACCTGCACTAGTAGCCCTCTTAGTCATGCTGGTTCTACTACCTAAGTCCACTCCTCAGCAGCAATCTATAAGTAATCATCAAAAACTCCCGTTACATTCGTTTAGAGCTTGGATGATCACTCTTTTATTTGCAGCTCAAGCAGGAATATTTTATGCTTTATCCACTTGGTTAGTTGCCCATTACGAACTTATTGGCTTCGATTCAATTAAAGCGGGATTTTTTGCGAGTGTCTTTATGGGCTCAGGTGTGATTGGTGCATTGGTGATACCTTTGATAGCTGCTAGAGTATCCGATCGCAGAAAATTAATGGTTTGCGTAACAAGTATAACGACTTTACTTCTTATAAGTATTACTTGGCAGCCACAATGGCAGCCAATAATGGTGCTATCATTATTGGGCATATCTACATCAGGTACCTTTTGCCTTGCCTTAGCATTACCTGTTTTAGAATCAGACTCTCCACAAGAAGCCTCTCAACTATCCTCTATGATGTCACTTTTTGGTTATATCTTAGGAGGAGTGACTCCTTCCCTGATAGGGATAGGCCGTGATATAACACTGAGTTTTGAGTGGCCTTTTATTTTTTTAACTGCGTTAAGTTTATCCATGGTAATAATTTCATTATTCTTACCAAACAATCCAAAATTTAACACCAACACCAACACCAACACCAATAAAGAATAAAGAAGACTAAACAATAAGCGTCAAGGAATACTGTCTACATGAAGTGGTCAAGTAATATTGGCCACGGTTTTGTAGTTTAGTCTGTACCTTCGTTCTGACTCATTTAGACTTAACCCAGCGTTGTACCTATGTAGTCACGTCTGGTTGTAATAATCCATGATGTAATTAATAATCGCTTGTTTAGCTTCATTAAAGTTATTATATCCTACCGTTAGTATCCATTCTGTTTTCAAACTTCTGAAGAAGCGTTCCATTGGTGTATTATCCCAGCAGTTTCCACTTCCCCCCTTTGCGATCACTGAATCATTAGCATTCACCCGAGGGGTATTCAATACATTTTAAATCAAGCGTTGATTAGATTAGAGCTGTTGATAGTTCATGATTTATTTGAATGACATGGTGATTATAAATCGCGAGCAAGGAAATTATAAACACTATAACCTATACCCGTTACCCTTCAAAGTGAGATTTCAGTAAGAATTAAAAAGACTTTAGACAAGGAAAATGATTGCCGTATTGTCATTCTATGTTTTGATTATTTAACCTCATATAAAGTCATTTCAACCCCATCGAAGAAGCGCTTGAGCACTCTGAAACAGGCATCTTGATTGGTAACGGGTTTATATGAAAATAAAGTATTACCTAACGCACTTAGCCTAAAAAAGTACCATAAGAGCAACTGTAACTAAGTATTGGAGCTATGAGCAATTATTTTAATAATAACGGTATACAACGAAAAATTAGATGTTTAGGCTGTTCAATTACCTAGCACGTTTTTAAAAACTTTTTGATAGTAGCGACTTAAGCCTAGAATTATTTAAGCATCTATATAGCCTTTAATTATCGATCAATCGAGAAATATTAATTATGAATGATAAATCAATAAATTACCCCTCTAGTCATGCAGGTATTAAGCAAGGTAAAGCAGATAAAATTTTATTCAATGGGAAGATTTATACGGTTAACGAACAACAACCTTGGGTTGAAGCTATAGCCATTAAAAATGGGCTAATTATTGCCTTAGGTCATTTAAAATCTATGGATGAACATATTGATCAACAAACGATACTGATTGATCTTGAAGGTAAATTTGCTATGCCTGGCATTTATGATATGCATACTCATCCTGATCTTGCGCTAGCTCCAGGCTATGCAGGTTACCTTGATGTTGGTTTAGACAACCCTACACCTGATGATGTAAAAAATGCAATTTTGAGCTATGCCGATGAAAACCCAGGTGATGGTTGGATATACGGCCAATATTATGTCCAATTTACCTTTAAAAAAGAGGGTTTGGAAATGGGGCGAGAATGGTTAGATAATATAATTTCCGATCGACCCGTGGCGATTTTAGATCGCTCTTGGGGAACCATTATGGTCAATTCGGAAGCATTAAGGTTAGCTAATATTGATAAAAACACCCCTGATCCAAATAATGGCTACATAGAAAGAGATAGTATAACGAATATTCCAACAGGTATTTTGGTGGATGGTGGTTACGCATTAATACACGCAGCTATGCCGCCAACCCCTATGCATGCACTGAAAAGGGCTTATCGAGAATGTATCATTTATCAAACAGGGCGTGGTGTCGTTGGTACTAAATATGTTCACGTATGTGAACATCGATTAAATGCGATGAAAGCAATTGATGATGCAGGAGAAATGACTTTAAGAGTTGAAGCGGCCATTAGCTGGCAAGATGATATTTTTCCTGTCAAACGTCGATGGGAACTTATCTCTGGTGAACGACATTTCTATCGCAGTGATCGATTAAATGCCAACGCAGTTAAATTCCATTTTGATGGTACTCATGGCGTAAAATCTTCTTACCTTGCCACGCCTTATGAAGGCGATACAAGTTGGCGCGGCAGTCTAAATATGACCCCAGAACATTTAAACGACATGCTTATTGATATGGATCGAAAAGGCATCAGAGTTATCGCCCATTGTACGGGTGATGCTGCTTCAGACCTGTTTCTTGATGCTATTGAGAATGCACGTAAAGAAGGTTACAACCGAATGCGTCATCAATGTGCCCACTCAACTGTTTTATTAGACCAAAACCTCGCTCGCTTTAAACAACTCAATGTTACCGCCGAATTTTCACCTGTGGGTTGGTACCCTTATCCATTTGCCAATGCTCGTGCGGAAGCAAATGGCTCTGAACGAGCCAAACGATTATACAATTTTAAAGGCGTGTTAGATGCTGGTGGCATTGCTGTTGTAGGAACTGACTGGCCAGTTTCTAACATTAACCCATGGATTGGTTTTGAAGCAATGATCACTAGAATGAATCCAGATAAAAATGATGACAGTAAATTTCATGGTGAAGCTATCAGCCTAGAACAGGCCATTCGTGTTATGACCATTAATGGGGCATGGTGTATGGGGATAGAAGATAAAGCGGGCAGCCTTGAAGTAGGTAAATCCGCAGATTTAATCGTCTTAGATAGGGATCTTTTTGAAATTGAAATCCGCGGTAATATCCATAATACTCATGTTGAACTGACCTTTCTTGAAGGGGAACTGGTTTGGGATAGACAGGGAAAATTTAATGAAAGTAAATTTAAAGCCATTTGGCACAATGAAATACCTAATTTTTATGATGGTATGGAATAAAATGAGCAATCGCATTTTCGAAGGTGGCCTATTATGAGTGAGTTAAACTCAAAAATACCTGTAACTATTATCACAGGTTTTTTAGGCTCAGGAAAAACCACTCTATTGAATCGAATTCTTAACGGCAATTCAGGGCGAAGAATTGCCGTTATGGTGAACGACTTTGGTGAAATAAATATCGACAGTCAGCTTGTTGTTAGCGCTCAACAAAACATGATCAGCTTAGCCAATGGATGTATCTGCTGCACGGTTGAAAATGATCTTATTGAGCAATTGCATAACTTACTGACATTACGAGAAGGTCCCCCTGAGTTTATTTTAATTGAAACGAGTGGTGTATCTGATCCGATGAAGGTTGCTCATACTTTAAAATATCCACAATTTAGAGATAAGCTGTCCATAGATTCAATCATTGCCATGTTAGATGCGGAACAATTTAGTCAACTGATTGGAGAGCAAGAACAAGTCGCCATGTGCCAATTAGCGGCTGCAGATATTGTGATTATTAATAAAACTGATTTAGCAGAAAAAGAGCAAATTATTGAGTTAAAAAAACAATGGCTATTTCCTAAAGCCAGAGCATTTGAAACCGCTTTTGCCGATATTCCACTTGAGTTGTTATTGGGTCTTGAGCACGAAAAACATCAACAAACATTAACAAGTGAATTAAATGGATTGGTAACATGTGTTGATGCCCAGTGTGATCATACTGAGCATCAACACGATAAACTCTTTTCAACATTTTCCTGGGAAAGTAATAAAGCGTTATCATTACCAAAGCTACGCAGAGTTCTTAAAGAATTACCCAATACAATATATCGCGCTAAGGGAATTGTTTATCTTGATTGTGTAAAAGATCAAAGTTGTATCGTGCACTTAGTCGGCACTCGAATCAATATCGAAAAAGGACCAGATTGGAAAGGTAAAAAACCAAGCAGTCAATTAGTCATGATTGCTTGGGATAAATTAAATAAAGCAAACTTAACGAAGGCATTAGAAACTTGTATTGCTTAAAATATTCTAAAAAACCCAGCAATGTTATTGCTGGGTTTTTTAGGTTCTTATAACATTAAATTATCTTATGCTATAACGTCGTACTGGTTTCGGCTTCAGCTGCCTCAGCGGCCATCCTCATCCTTTTCTTCTCTTCTCGCTTGCTGAACAGACGTTCGACAACGACGAAGAAGATTGGAATGAAGAATATGCCAATAAAGGTCGCACTCATCATGCCGCCCAAAACACCCGTACCTATGGCGTTCTGGCTACCTGAGCCAACACCGGTACTCATGGCAAGAGGTAGTACACCTAAGCCAAAAGCCAGAGAAGTCATCAGGATTGGACGTAGACGCACCCGAACAGCATGCAAGGTCGCTTCAACAAGAGGGGCTCCTTTGTCGTAATATCCCTTGGCAAACTCCACAATTAGAATGGCGTTCTTCGTCGCCAGCCCCACCGTCGTTAATAGCGCCACCTGAAAAAACACGTCATTAGGTAACCCACGAGCATTCATCGCGATGATTGAACCGATAATACCCAAAGGCACCACTAAGATCACAGCATAGGGTACAGACCAACTCTCATAAAGAGCCGCCAGCACTAGGAATACAACTACGATAGACAAGGCATATAGCGCCGGAGCTTGATTTCCTGATAAGCGTTCTTCATAGGATAGACCGTTCCATTCGACACCAAACCCCGGTGGTAACTGCTTCGCCATCTCTTCTATATCCACCATGGCAGCACCCGTACTATATCCGGGTACCGTCCCACCTTGAATGTTCATCGCAGGCAGGCCATTAAACCGTTCCAGTCGAGGCGAAGCAAATTCCCACGTCCCAGTAGAGAATGCAGAGAAGGGTACCATCTCTCCTTGCGTATTACGCACATACCAAAAATCGAGATCTTCCGGCTGCATCCGGTACTTGGCTTCACCTTGCATATACACCTTTTTAACTCGACCACGATCGATAAAATCATTCACGTAAGCGCCACCCCATGCGGTAGCCAGTACACTGTTCACCGAGTTAATATCAACACTCAAGGCACGGACCTTAGCATGATCGATATGTACCTTATACATAGGTGCATCTTCCTGACCGTTAGGCCGTACACCTGTCAAGTTAGGATTTTTTGATGCCAAGCCCAGCAATATATTTCTCGCTTCCATAAGCTTGTCATGGCCCTGCCCATTTCTATCTTGCAGATAGAAGTCGAAACCGTTTGCGGTACCTAATTCAACAACGGCTGGAGGCACGAATGCAAAAATGAAGGCTTCTTTCATCTGCATAAACGCCTTCATAGATCGAGCCGCAACCGATTGAATATCTTGTCCCGCACCTTCTCGGTCGGCCCAGTCCTTCATCGCCACAAAGGCGAGACCCATATTTTGACCATAACCCGCAAAGCTGAAACCAGAGACAGTAAATACTGATTGTACGTTTTCACTTTCTTCATTGAGGTAGAAGTCAGTGACATTTTTCATCACCTTCTGAGTACTTTCAAGAGTCGAGTTTACAGGTAAAATTACCTGAGTAAACATGATACCCTGATCTTCATCAGGCAAGAAGGCGGTAGGCATACGCATGAAAGCCCAACCTACAGCGATGACGAGTACCAGATAGATCGACATGACACGACCTGTTCGTTTAATCATAGCGGCGACACTAGCAGTATAGCGTGATGTCATTTTATCGAAGCTGCGGTTAAACCAACCAAAGAAACCCGTATTAACATATGTATGACCTTTCTTCATCGGTTTAAGCATGGTCGCACACAAGGCCGGAGTCAGGATTAAGGCAACCATCACCGAGAGTCCCATCGCCGACACAATCGTTATCGAGAATTGACGATAGATGACACCCGTCGAACCCGACATAAATGCCATAGGCACGAATACTGCCGAGAGGGTTAAACCGATACCCACTAAAGCACCGGTGATCTGTTCCATTGATTTTTTAGTGGCCTCAACGGGGCTCAGCCCTTCTTCTTGCATCACACGTTCAACGTTTTCAACCACTACAATGGCATCATCCACCAGCAAGCCAATAGCCAGCACCATGGCAAACATGGTCAAGGTGTTAATAGAGAAGCCCATCACCGACAAAATGCCGAAGGTACCCAATAATACTACCGGCACGGCTATGGTTGGGATCAGTGTCGCTCTGAAGTTTTGTAGAAACAAGTACATGATTAGAAAAACAAGCACCACGGCTTCAAACAAGGTATAGATAACACCTTCGATAGACTGCTTTACGAAAGGCGTGGTATCGTAAGGATAAATCACTTCAAGTCCCTCGGGGAAAAAGGGCCTCATCTCATCAATTTTGGCACGAACCGCATTAGCGGTTTCCAGTGCATTAGCACCAGTTGCCAGTTGAATACCAATTCCCGACGCGGCTTTACCATTATAGAAAGATTCAACGGCATAACTTTCAGATCCAAGCTCGACCCGAGCCACATCCTTGAGGTACACATTCGCACCGCTGGGATCTGACTTGATTATGATCTGCTCAAACTGCTCTACGGTTTGCAAACGACTCTGAGACGATACGGTCGCGTTGAGTTGCTGTCCACCGACTGATGGAGTTCCACCTAATTGACCCGCTGATACTTGAGCATTTTGCTCTCTGACAGAGGCAGTGATATCTATACTGGTCAAATTATATTGAGTCAGTTTGAGGGGGTCTAGCCAGATACGCATCGAATACTGAGCACCAAACTGCAGGAGCGTGCCTACACCGGGAACACGGCTCATGGGATCCTGTATGGTAGCAGCCACATAATCCGCGATATCGTTCTTATTCATCGAACCGTCTTGAGAAACAAAACCCAAGACCATCAAGAAACTAGAACTCGATTTACTGACATCAACACCTTGAGCCTGTACTTCTGAAGGTAACAAAGGCATAGCAAGTTGTAACTTATTCTGCACCTGTACCTGAGCGATATCAGGATCCGCTTCCGCATTGAAGGTTAAAGTGATCTCCGCATTACCAAAACTATCACTGGTCGATGATATATAGCGCAGGTTATCCAAACCCGTCATTCGCTGCTCGATGACCTGAGTCACCGAATCTTCCATGGTCTTAGCCGAGGCTCCCGGATAAAAAGCACTGATCACAACCGTTGGCGGTGCGATACTCGGATACTGAGACACGGGGAGTCCAAAAATCGACAATACCCCAGTCAGCATAACAATAATGGCGAGCACCCAAGCAAAAATAGGGCGATCGATAAAGAAACTAGCCATAAGTATACCCTACTTTATTTTCTGATTAGACGACTGACTGGCAGAGGTACTCGCCGAATCAGCTGAAGTGATAGCGACTGATTTAACGGAGGTACCAGGACGAATTTTTTGTAACCCTTCGACAATGAGAATATCACCAACGGCGAGACCCTCTGTGATACGCCATTGGTTATCAATAACCTCAGCCGTTGTCACGATTCGGAGTTCAACCTTATTTTCACTATTGACTAACATAGCAACGGCCTGCCCTTTAGCATTACGAGTGATCGATTTTTGTGGTACTAAAATCGCTTGCGGGTCGGTACCGGCATTGAGTACTGCCCGTACGTACATGCCAGGTAATAACAGACCTTCAGGGTTAGGGAACTCGGCTCTCAACGTTACCGAACCGGTATTCTCATCAACACTCACCTCAGAAAAACGTAACTCACCCATGTAGGAATAGGTGGAGCCATCTTCAAGAATAAGCTGCACATCGGTATTATCGATGGCCTGTAACTTGCCTTGCTTAAACTTGGCCTTTAGACGCAATAGTTGTGCACTGGACTGGGCAATATCCACATTGATGGGATTTAGCTGTTGAATCTTTGCCAGAACTTGAATCTGGTTTGCCGTCACTAACGCCCCTGCGGTGACACTAGACTTACTAATTCGGCCTGAAATAGGTGCCTTAACTTCCGTATAGACTAAGTTAACCCGAGCCGTATTGATGCCCGCCTTAGCAACCGAAACATTAGCTAGTGCTTGTTTATACAGGGCCTCAGCCTCATCAAAATCTTGCAGGCTGATAGCACTGGTTTTAATTAAATCTTTATAGCGTGATGCTTTTGCTTTGGCAGACACTAAACCTGCATTAGCACTAGCCAAATTAGCTTCTGCACTGAGCACTGCGGCCTTATAGGTTGCTGAATCAATTTGATACAGAGACTGACCCTTAGTAACATAACCGCCTTCTACAAACATTCGTTCGGTAATGATACCCGAAGCCTGAGGTCTAACTTCAGCCTCAAGGTAAGCCTTGCTCCTTCCCGGCAGCTCGACTCTAATGTCCTGATGCTGCGTCTTAACAGTAATAACGCCAACTTCCACACTTGCCCGTTTTTGAGTTTTGTTTTCTTCTCCATTTTGCCCACAAGC
>JBAHZW010000151.1:0-20239 GCA_037132835.1 Colwellia sp.
TTCTGAACAGGTATTGTTAAGTTGCAAGGTGCCTGACACATTAACCAAGGTTTTTTGCACTTTTAATACCGTGTTCATGGCAAAATAGCCAAGTCCTTTGCTTTCACCTGTCTGTCCTTCTAGCCCGTCAGGATCAGCAATCAATTCACCTAACATTTGATAACCACCGCAAATACCGATCACTTTACCCTGATAACGTAAATGCTTTGCAATATCATCATGCCAGCCACGTTGACGCAGAAAGTCCAGATCACTGCGGATATTTTTACTTCCAGGTAAAATGATGAGATCACAGTTAGGTATCGCTATTTTTTCGGGATTATTTTCTCCCACTGAGCCTTTGGCAAATAAAAACTGACAATCAATCTCTTCATGGTGGCGCAAGGCATCAAAGTCAGTATGATTGCTCATATGTGGATACACTAGTACCACAATACGCACTTGGTTTTTTGTAGTCTCGCCGTGATCTAACGCTTGCTTGGTAAGTAACGCATCTTCAGAGGAAATATCTAAACCATGCAGATAAGGTAAAACCCCTAATACCGGCTTATTGGTTTTGTCTTCTAACCATTGAAGACCGGGTTCAAGTAGTTTGATATCGCCACGAAAGCGATTAATAACGAAACCTACCACCCGATCTTGCTCTGATTGTGATAACAGCATCAAGGTACCAACAAGCTGTGCAAAAACACCGCCTTTATCAATATCAGCAATAATTAATACCGGACAATCAACGGCTTCGGCAAAACCCATGTTCGCAATATCACCCTCCCGCAAATTTATTTCTGCCGGGCTCCCTGCACCTTCAACCACGACTAAGTCATACTGCTGTGTTAGTCGTTGATGAGAACTAAGAACAGCTTGCATCGCAATTTTTTTATAATCTTGATATTGGCTTGCTTCCATAGTTGACGACACATTCGCGTTAAGTGCTTTACCGTGAACAATAACTTGGGCACCAGTATCACTATTTGGTTTGAGTAAAATAGGGTTAAAATCGACATTTAATGCTAAGCGAGCAGCTTTAGCTTGCAACGCCTGAGCTCGACCTATTTCACCGCCACAAGGGGTAACAGCACTATTAAGCGCCATATTTTGAGGTTTAAAAGGTGCCACTTTAATCGACAAATCAGCAAATAAGCGGCAAAGGCCAGCGACTAATGTCGTTTTTCCCGCATCAGAAGTCGTGCCTTGAATCATCAGTGTTTTACACTGACTTGACTGAGAATACTGCCTAAGAGCCTTTGGTAGAGGCGAGTTACTTGGCTTATATTTATCACTGATCATTTAAAATCCGTCAATAAATGGCATAGCAATCGCCGTCACTTGTTGATGTAATTGGTTATGGGTTTGTTTAGATAACGCCTGCTCTGACGTTTGCTCTAGTGTTGTCTTTAGATAAGGTTGATGAATAATTATGCGAGAAAGACTGCCATAGCCAATGTGTAGTTGCTGATACCAAGCCGCATTTTTCCAATCTAATTGTAAAACATGCGCTAAAATCATACGAATAACGCCGCCATGGGCAATAACTAAAATACGTCTCGGTGTTTTTGAGTCTTTTTGTTTCGCGTTAATGTCGACTTGTTGCGTTATAAGGTTTTTCCACGCCTGCGTTATTCTATAATGAAAGTCAGTTAATGACTCGGCTTCGGGTAAAACGACTTCAGCGGGTGAATGAAAAAAAGCGTCGAGTTCTGACCAAGACAGGTTAGCACTCAAATCAGACCTTTGCCCATGATTTTTTCGTTCATCGGCAGTCATATTGAGTGTTTGTTTTTTATCCCTAAGCGGATTAGCCAGAAATAAATCATCAAAAGCAACACCATCAAACTTGCCAAAGTTCATCTCTTGCAACGGCTTTGAGAGTGTTAAAGGTAGCTGGCAGCGCTGTGAGAAGTTCTGCGCGACTTGCTGACAACGACTCAGTGAAGATGAAATAACACTGTGATAGGCCTTAGTGGTTTGCTGTTGTGCTATTAAACGTTGCAGTAAACGATCATTTTCTGTTGCTATTGGAGCAACATCCGTACAGCCGTATAAAGCAGGTTTACCTGAAACTTTGACATGCCTTATTAAGTCAATTTCAATCATGTATTTATATTTCATCGCCTTTAATACAAAGTGGGATGCCCGCGGTAACCAAGGTCACTTTATCGGCAACTTCGGCAACTTTTTGGTTTAACCACCCACAATAGTCAACATATAAACGTGTTGATTCACCTAGGGGGACAACACCTAAACCAATTTCATTACTGACCATAACGACATCAGCATTGACGGAGGCTAAACTGTCAACCAACCGATCTATTTCAGTTTGTAAATGTTGCCGCTGCTGATCACTACTTTGGTCATTAACAGCGTAAAGTTGGTTGTTCAACCACAAGGTCAAACAGTCCACTAAGTAAATATTGTTGCATTTAAGTGCTTTTAAGCTTGCGGCCAAAGATAACGGGCATTCAATTAATTGCCAATTTTTTCCTCTGTCGGCTTGATGCTTTTTTATTCTGTCATCCATCTCAGCATCGATAGATGTATTAGCCGTGGCAAGGTAAACTGGTGATTTACAACGGGTGACTGCCATTGCTAACACTTGCTTTTCCGCAAATCTGGACTTGCCCGATCGAGCCCCACCTAAGACAAAATGTATCACCCTAATACTCCTGATACGGTCACTTTATTAAGACTAGCAACAAGAGTTATATAAATAAGTAATTGAGAAATTTGTTGAGCTGCACCCAAGCAATCCCCCGTAAAACCACCAATTTTTGCCATAAGCCAATGTTTGAAAAAATATCGAAAAGCGATTAACACTAGCAATAGTGATAAAATAACTTGGCTTGGATAAAATATCAGTGGCATTAAACCGACCAAGAGTAGCAGTGCTAACTCTGACAAGGACTGTGCTTGAGCTAGCGGTTTACTTTTACTTAGGTCACTATCACTGACATAAGGCATGGTTGAAATTAAACTTCCCGCAACCGCTCTCGATAAACTTTCGGCTAAGACAATAGCAATAAGTAAGTGGTTACTATTTAGGGTAGACAGCTCGACTAATAAGGCATACTTTAACAAGAAAGCCATCACCAAGGTTACAGCGCCATAAGTCCCTATTCGACTATCCTTCATGATGCTCAGTTTTTTCTCTTTAGTAAAACCTCCCCCCATGCCATCAGCCATATCAGCTAAGCCATCTTCATGAAAAGCCCCCGTTAACAGCAAACTAAGCACCATGATCAATAAAATAGCAATATTAGCAGGAACAAACGGACTAAAACCGCTATAAAACACGCCAAGAATCCCCCCGATCAGGATGCCCACTAATGAAAAATATCGATTGGCTTTATTAAGCAATAGATCGGAATAATGCATTGTTTTAGGTACGGGCAAACGAGTAAAAAAGCTAAGCGCCAAATAAAATAAGTTTAGCTGACTTTGTAGACTCTCTCTTACCCGTTCAATCATACCGTTACCCCTGCGCTTTCAAAGCTCGCCATATTATTATAAAAACTTGCGGCGGCTTTTATCAAAGGTAGCGCCAGTGCTCCTCCCGTTCCTTCACCTAAGCGTAAACCTAAAGCCAACAGTGGTGTAGTCGGTTGAGCTAGCTTATCGACAAAATTTTGTGCTGAGAGTAATTCAGTGAGTAAAATCTGGTGTGCCTTTTCTTCAGAGACATGAGAAAAAACAAGGTAATTAGCGACATTTTTATCTAAGCGAAGTGCCACTAATGCAGCAACACTAACAATAAATCCGTCAATGACAATAGGAATACTTTTCGATGCCGATGATAAGATAGCAGCAACCATTTGCACTATTTCAAAGCCTCCTAACTCAGATAATAGGCTTAGAATATCTTCTTGGCTGAAATTTTTAGGATTTATTTCTGATAAGGAAATTCGTTGTAAAGCTTGCTCAATCAGTGCTATTTTTTTAGCTAACTGTTCATCAGTAATACCTGTCCCTCTGCCAACACACTCTTGCACAGTAAAAGCAGTGAATACCGCCATCAATGCCGAGGCGGCACTGGTATTGGCGATGCCCATTTCGCCTAATAAAAATAATTCAACACCTTGTTCAACTTGTGTATTAATCAGCTGTTTTGCTTGTTCGAAGCCTTGTTTTACCTGAGTAATTGACATGGCTGGCTCAACGGCAAAGTTATCAGTACCAGCACCCAGTCTTTGTTCAACAAGCTGAACCTCATTCATTTGCTCTATAACTGATGGGATCTCTTCATCACTAATGGGTTTTAAGATACCGCAGTCAATAATCATTAGGGCTATATCATTACTTTGACAAAAACAATTGATCGCCGCACCACCCTGTAAAAAATTAAGCACCATTTGTTTAGTCACTGAGCTAGGGGCAATACTGAGGTTTTCTTCATTAATACCATGATCGCCAGCAAACACTAACATTGTCGGTTTGTTTATACTTATTTTATCACTCTTAATAGTATTTGCGATCATTTGCTCTCTTTGCGCGGTTATTAAAGCAAGCTGCAAAGCCAAAGGCTCTAACCGCCCCAAAGCCCCCAAAGGTTTAGTCTTGCCATCAATTTGGGCTTGTATAAGTGCTACCGTAGCTTTATTTAAAGGAGAAATACTGATCATCAGTTTGGTCTACATAATTAAAATAGAGAAATTTGTCGATTATTTTAAGCTATTTAAGTAACGAAAAACATAATTGTTTTAACAATGACAACTTCTACACCGCCCCTCATTTATAGGCTTGTTATTGGCACTTATCTTTTTTGTTAAAGTAGGGGCTGTTGATCTTTCGAGATTTTTTTTGCAGCGAATTGTTGGGTATTTATACAAGGCAGAGCCTTTGTAATGTGGTTATTCCATATAAAAAGGTGATAACGCCGTAAAAACGACCAACAAACGCTGTCCGAAAGATTCGGCTAAAAGCATTTTTTTCATTGTTGAGTCGTGTTTGCGTAGAATGACTAGGCTACACGCGACTCGCCGCGAATAAAACGCTTTTAGCTCAAACAAAATTTAACCGCGAAAGATCAACAACCCCTAATCAATTTTATTTAGCAATGAATATTCTGAGTGAGAGCGTAGCCTTAAATTTAGCTTAGGCTCTTCAACTAACTGCGCCATTCGAGTCTAAATTTCAGAATAAAATTGCCCTTTATGGTTAAAGTGTCACCTAAAACTTGAGCAAGCGCATAATAATAGCTCTCGTTTAATGCTCCAATGAACTACGCCATTACATAACGACTCATTTACTTAGGGCAACAAAATTTAATATTATAAATAATATGTACTTATTCATGAAAATTGCATTTCCATTACAAATTGTCATGCTATTTTTTGATTGATTGGCTGCTATACTCTGAATTAGCGCTGACCCTCGGTAACGAGATAATAAATTTAACTGAAGTATAGGTAGCATGGATAACAAAATATTATTAATCGATAATAATGTAGAGCTAACAATACAATTACAAGAATATTTAGGGAATGAAGGTTTCGACGTTTGTATCTGTAATAATAGTACAGAGGGATTAGCTAAAGCCTCAAGTACTCACTACAATCTCATTATTTTAGATATTGTAGGCTCAGATTTTGATGGCTTACAATTATTAAAATCATTAAAACAAATAGATAATTGCCCCGTAATGGTCGTCACTACTCGGGATGAGCAATTCGATCGTATATATGCCCTTGAAATTGGGGCTGATGACTATGTATTAAAACCATTACACCCTCGAGAATTGCTCGCTCGCATGAAAGTAATTATGCGCCGTGTGACTAACTATCATCGAGAATTTCCACCAGTCAAGCTTAATATAAATAAGATTATGGTATGTCATGCGACTCGAGAGGCATACTGCGACAATCACTTATTACAGTTAACGGGATCAGAGTTTGAAGTCTTATATTTTCTTATGGCTAATGCAGGAAAAATCACCTCAAAAGAACGAATTGGAAAATCAGTCTTTGGCCGCACGGTAACTTACGATGATCGCAGTATTGATATGCATATCTGTAACCTTCGTAAAAAAATAGCCTTTTTTGGACAGAAACATCAAATTAAAACGATACGAGGGATCGGTTATGTTTTTTTAACAAGCCCTGGAGTTAACGAATTATACGCATAGAGAGAGGCGATTTTATAGTCGCCTTACTGAATGATGAGCTACTTTTTCTGATTAAAATTAACTATGACAGTGCCGTATTTAATCTTAGCCTAAATGGTATCAATCACGGCTAAATATAATCTCATTATTCTTATCATAAAACACAGTCGGGTTACCTGTATTTATGGAGGTGTCGTCTACAATGTCAGGTTCTGAGAAAATAAAGCCACTATAGTCAAATTGAACAACCGCATCACTAATCGATGTGCCTGTAAAGCCCTCTATGGCTAGGTCTAACACGGAATAAGCTAAGCCTACTGGGCCACCATATAAAAAATCACCAGCGAGTTTAGGTACAACACCTATATTATCATTCCCACTAACCGTTTGATATATTGAAGAAACGACAGGAATATGCTCCAGCACATTTAACACATCAAAAGCATCTTCTAGTCCAATACCATCATCACTGAAAGAGTAAGTAACGAAATTATTTATCAAGGTGCTTTCTGTACTGACTACCTGTGCTTCATTGTACTCCGTAATGACATTAGCAACACTGTTAGATTGCAATAACCCTAAAAATTCACCTTGAAAAGATTCTTTAATGGTATCAAGGGAGAAGTCACTTATGCTGATAATATCAGTAGTCGAATCACCCGTTACATTGAGACTCGAAGCAAGGGCATTTACGCCCGAATTATAACCTAATAAACTAGCAAGTAGCTCATTTTGCATCGTGCCTAAGTTATTAGTTACGTTCTCCGAGGTTAGCGCCAAGGTTGAATTAGCACTCGTCGAATCAGCACTCGTCGAATCAGCACTTTGGATCTGAGTAAACAACTCGGTGAAGCTTTTCCCTAGGGTTGTTAAAGTACTTGCCGTATTAACCGACTGCTCCGTAACATTAGCTAGATCACCTAGAGCGGTGCTGGATTGACTAGCTGATGACAGTAAATTTTGGGTTAAACTTTGCGTAGTGTCAATAGAGGTCATTGTTGTACCTATATGATATTGAGAGAAAATAAAGAAAAAATGCCCAATAGAATAATTAATTCCTTTATTCTTATTACCTCAAGAGGCAGTTTGCGCGGTATGGTATACTACAGTACAGCGAGTATTAAAATAACTTTCAAGCTTACTTACACTAATTGACAATTATTACAATTAAATTACTTAAATTTACAGCTTCGTGACGATTATATACAAACAAGTCTATGCCATCATGTCATAATAATTAATTGATTCTAAATAGCAAGAATGACCATGAAAAATACTTATCATTTCATCAAGCCAATGCTGTTATTGCTAACTATGAGCCTACTTACTTCCTGTAGTAGTCTCTCCGATGAAGAGCAACTGGTGGCAGATAGTCCAACTAATCCAAATGTCAGTCAACGTAGTGTGCAGATAGATGAAGATGCTGAAGCCAAGCCGGGGCACCTTAACTATAGACCAATGAGACTCAAAAACATTGATGCTGTTGTTATTCCTTCGGGTTCATTATTTAGAGCCGACAAAGCTATCGGCCTTTATCAACCCCGAAATAAATATCAGATTGGTGATATGATTTTAGTCAAGCTTGATGAACAAATGACAGCCCAAAAACGACTTAACTACACAAGCGAGAAAACAGATAGCTATACACTCTCTCCAGTCGTTTTAAATGCAGGTTCAATTAATATTGATGGTACCAAATTAAATGCAGAATACGATCAAGAAAAAGACTTTGACAGCTCTGCTCAATCTAGACAAAGTAACTCGCTAGTCGGTAACATAACCGTTTTTGTGCGAGAGTTTTCCCATAATGGCAACTTAATTGTCGCCGGTGAAAAATGGATGACTTTAAACAAAGGTAAAGAGTATATTCGCTTCTCTGGTGAGATTAGAGTTGAGGATATTGCAAAAGATAATACCATCAGCTCAGTAAAGGTCGGCAATACACAGATAGAATTCACTGGACAAGGTGAGTTACAAGACAATCAAGATGTCAGCTTTTTAGGTACTTTGTTTGGTGTATTGGATTAAAATTATGAGTAAATATACTAGTACTTATCTATTTAAAGTACTCTTTGCTTGCCTTTACTTAGTCTTGTGCCCCTCCGCCTATGCTACTTGGTACCAAGGCACTGCCCAACAGCAAATTGTCGGCATCACCTACGATCTAAATGCCATTAGAACGTCAACGATAAAACAGGCGATTACTAACGCGACGCTAAAAAGTGGTGCTTACATCTCACTAGAATCTATTGTGCTTGATGGCTTGCTACAAAGCAGCAAGAGTGTCTATAAAAATAAAGGTGATATTAGACGAGTTGAGATACTCAGTGAAACCATCAACGATGACATCTTGACTGTAAGGGTAAAAGTTGACATCAATACCAGTATGTTCTGTAGTAAAGATGATTATACAAAATCAATTATGCTTGCTCAATTTCCTTTATTGAACACCTTACAAGCCGTTAATGGTGATCTTTTTGATTTAGGTAACCAAATCAGTAGCCGCTTAGCGGAACAACTAAGCAAGTACGATACTGTTTCAGATGTACAGTTACTCGACAAATCTTTCGATTCTATCAAAAACTTACGACGATTTGATCAACAAAGCGCCATAGAAAGAGCGTATTTTCTGGCGACAAAATATCGTAGCCAATTTATAGCTTTTGGTTTTATCCAAGATATTAGCCTTTTTGAACAAGTCGAAGACAATTTACTGATTGACGATATCACGCTACGACGCAACTTTACCTTTCAACTATTTTTGTATGACGCTTTACAAGGTGAAATACTCATTGATAGTCGCTACCACGGTGAAGCCAACTGGGTATTTAATGAACATGAAAAAATAGATACCAATAACAGTATGTTCTGGCGAAGTGACTATGGCCGAGTCGTGTTAAATACGCTTAACAGTGCCGTTATCGATATAGACGACAGTTTAAACTGTCAAACCACATTGTCTCAAATCGTCAACAATCAGCAAGATAGAGTCACCATCAATTTAGGCAAAAAGAACGGGGTCAAAATTGCGGATGAGTTTGAAGTGATTAGCAGACAGCTGATTCACGATAACCAAAATAATGCAATTCCCATGTTAATTCGAAATAAAAACATAACCTTGCATGTTAAGTATGTAAATAGTAATAGTGCCGTACTCATGAGTAATGACCCTATTATAAATTCTAACCTGCTCTTTGATCTTGTCAGCCCAAAAGGTACTTCCTTAGATGAATAAGGAAGACTTAATACCGTCTACATACTGACACTTTAAGTTATGTTCCATAAGACTGTTGTCATCCTAAACGGCTGCCAATAGTTGCCATTTATATAACGGTGTGTGCCTCCCCTAAACCCAGCTAGATAATCCCCCTTACCATTCAGCAGCGATATAAAATCGCCGCTGCAATGAATACCAAGAGAACGGAAAGACTAGGGCTTTAATACCAATTTCACTAAGTTTCTTCCCACTCAGCGAGATTTAAAAGGCTTAGAGGCAAGGCATTGATTGAAAAGAATGGTTATTCCCTTGTCAAAATCAATAACGTAGCATATAAGCCTTTTAAACTCGCCCTTTGGGAGTTTGTCAGTACTTCGATAATCTCACAGAATTCCTTTAATATAGAGTGACTATACACAAAAAAATGCTATTTATTCTCAAAGCACTGACAAGCTCTGAGTGGGTACTAATTTAATGAAACTGGTATTACCATTCAAAGTGCACTCTGAAATAGTTCTAATGTCGTCCATATGATTCTAGGTGAGCACTTCTTTATGTGGAATGGTATAAATATTTTATAATGAGCAAAAGAACGAGATATAAATCAGGCTTGTAGCCTTGGGTGACCTACTCGTTTCCTTAAAATAGCTAATCTCTTTATCGTCTATTCCGCTAACGAACACATTCTCATCAAGTTGTACAATATTAGGTATAAATTATAACTTTTTATTTATTGTTATTTGTCATTAAAGATTGACACTTACCCTAACTTAAGGCATTTTAACGCCATGAAAATAAATAATAGCCACATGACCATTATTACCACCACCACCCGAATTGGGATGGCGGTCGCTGGCTAATGTGTAAAAAATAAAAATTTTATCGAAGCCCGTGACCTGCAAAGGTAACGGGCTTTTTTATGCTTCACTGAAGAGTGTAAGTTCTCATGTTATATTTAAGGTTTAAAACCTAAGAAATATAATTAAAAGAGAAGCTTTGCTCATTATTTCTTTAGAAAGGAAGAAAACATGCGTGTACTTAAATTTGGTGGCTCCTCATTAGCTTCAGCCGAGCGTTTTCGCCAAGTTGCAGATATTATTAAAGACAAGAGTAAATCGTCAAAGATTGCTGTCGTTGTCTCTGCTCCGCAAGGTGTGACCAATCATCTGGTGGCAATGGCTGAAAATATTAGCGATGAAGCTAAGTTGGTCATTGACTTGGGGCACTTCAAACGTGCAATTACCACGGTTATTGACGATTTGTCTGCATCGATAAGTAACTTTAACAACTTACACTGTGAACAGGCATTAACTAATTATGAGCAGCAATTATCACGTTATATGCAAGGGGCGACACTACTTAATTATTGTCCAGACCATATCCGTGCTCGTATAATTAGTACGGGTGAGCGCTTAAGTGTCGCCATTCTTGAAGCGGTATTACAAAGCTACGGTTTGCAGGTATCATTATTGGCACCGGAGAAGTTTCTTTATACCAATAACGCGTCACTAAATGCGGTAGCTGATTTAGTGCTTTCTAAAGAAAAATTTACCGCTCAATACAGCGAGCTAGGCAATATATCACTGATGCCAGGTTTTATTGGTGTTAATGGTGACAATAAAAGTGGGGAGCCACAAATCACCACTTTAGGCCGCAATGGCTCTGATTATTCTGCTGCTGTGTTAGCTGTGTGCTCTGAAGCTCAATGTTGTGAGATTTGGACCGATGTTGATGGGATCTATAATGCAGACCCTCGGTTTATTAAAGAAGCCAAGTTACTGGATTATTTATCTTATCAAGAAGCCATGGAACTTTCGTATTTTGGCGCCAGTGTTTTGCACCCTAAAACCATCGGGCCTATTGCGCAATACCATATTGAATGTTTAATTAAAAATACCAGTAACCCAGGTGCGCCGGGTACCTTGATTTCTCATGAAAATGATCAACAAAAACGTGTTAAAGCCATTTCTAACCTTGACGAACTCACCATGGTGAATGTTTCTGGTCCCGGTATGAAAGGCATGGTTGGCATGGCAAGCCGTGTGTTTGCCGTCATGAGCCGAGAAAATATATCATTAGTATTAATAAGCCAATCATCAAGTGAATATTGCATCAGTTTTTGTATTCATTCCCGTGATGCTCAGCGGGCACAGCAAAGCTTGCAAGATGAATTTGAATTAGAGCTACTCAATGGTTTATTAGAGCCCTTATCGTTAAAAACAGACTTGTCTATCGTGTCACTCGTTGGCGATGGTATGCATCATCAGCGTGGCGTGGCAGCTAAGTTTTTTAGTTCTTTAGCACAAGCTCGCGTTAATGTTATTGCCATTGCACAAGACTCTTCTGAACGCAGTATTTCAGTGGTTATTGAACAAAATAAATGTATGGATGCGATGAAAGTAAGTCATCAAAACTTTTTCTCGCATAAACCCACTATTGATGTTTTTTTAGTTGGTTGTGGCGTTGTTGGTAGTGAATTGATTGCACAAATATCTCGCCAACAAACGAGTTTGAAAGAGCAAAATATTGTCTTAAAAGTGTATGGCATCGCCAATTCTAAAGGCATGGTCTTTGATAAAGAAGGCATTGATTTAAATAACTGGCAAGAGGTTGTGGCAAAAGCCGACGGGGTACTACCCGTTAATATTGATAATCTTAAAGCCTTTGTTCGTGAGAATCATTTAATCAACCCCGTATTTGTTGACTCAACGTCAAATGAAGCGCTCGCCATGAGTTATGTTGATTATTTAGCGGAAGGCTTCCATATTGTTACGCCAAATAAAAAATCCAATACCGATTCATGGGAATACTATCAATTATTACGTAGCACCGCCCAGCAAACTAACCGACGTTTTCTTTATGAAACAACCGTAGGTGCAGGTTTGCCGGTGATAGATACCTTACAGAGCCTAATTAAAGCGGGTGATAAGCTACAGCGTTTTGAAGGTATCTTATCAGGCTCACTATCTTATATGTTTGGTAAGCTTGAAGAAGGTATGTCTTTATCTGAAGCTACGGGCATTGCCAAACAAAATGGTTTTACTGAGCCAGATCCTCGTGATGACCTTAGTGGTATGGATGTTGCTCGTAAATTATTGATTATGGCGCGTGAAGCGGGTATGCCATTAGAAATATCTGATATCGATATTGAGCCAGTATTACCAAGTGATTTTGATGACAGTGGTGATGTTGATACCTTTATGGGTAATTTGACAAAACTTGATGATGATTTTGCCGAGCGTGTTGCCAAGGCAAAAACTGAAGGTAAAGTATTGCGTTATATTGGTACTATTGTTGACGGTAAATGCCAAGTGTCTATTGAGGCTGTTGGTACAGACCATCCACTCTATAGTATTAAAGATGGCGAAAATGCCTTAGCTATTCATAGTCGCTACTATCAGCCATTACCGTTTGTTTTACGTGGTTACGGTGCCGGAGCTGCGGTTACTGCTGCCGGGGTTTTTGGTGATTTATTAAGAACGTTAGCGTGGGAGCAACAGCACTAATGTCAACTAGCAATAACAATGTTTCCGTTTTTGCTCCAGCGTCTATTGGTAATGTCAGTGTTGGTTTTGATGTGTTGGGTTTAGCCGTAAAACCTATCGACGGCACTTTATTAGGTGATGTTGTGACGGTAAGTTCAACATTGAGTGAAGATAGTTTAACGGTTATTGGTCACTTTGCCGATAAACTACCTAGCAATAGAGAGGACAACATTGTGTGGTCGTGTTTATTACTCTTTAATGAGCAATTATTAAAGTCTAATCAAACACCCGTAAACCTTGCCTTAACCTTAGACAAAAGAATGCCTGTGGGTAGTGGTTTAGGCTCAAGTGCTTGTTCTGTTGTGGCTGCTTTAGCGGCATTAAATGCTTTTTATGCTAAATTTCATAATTTTAGTTTTAGTGAAAATGTTCTTTTAAAAATGACGGGGCAGATGGAAGCTCAAATAAGTGGTAGTTTGCATTATGATAATGTTGCACCTTGTTATCTAGGTGGCTTGCAATTAATGGTGCCCGATGTAAATGTTATCTCGCGCAATTTACCTACCTTTGATGATTGTTACTATGTCATGGCCTACCCAGGTATTGAAGTATCAACCAAGGCGGCAAGAGACGTATTGCCAACAAGTTATAGCCGCAGTGACGTGATTAGTTATGGTCAAAATTTAGCCACCTTTGTTGATGCCTGTCATCGTCAAGATAAGCAACAAGCTTTCTCTGTACTGACTGATATCGTTGCCGAGCCTTATCGAACAGATTTGTTACCTCGTTATAAAGTCTCGCGTGATTATTTAATGGCACAAGGTGCTTTAGCGGTAGGTATATCAGGCTCAGGACCAACACTTTTTTGCGTTTGTGATAGTGAACACCAAGCAGAGCAATTTGCTTTGTGGTTAAAAGATAATTATATACAAACTTGCCTCGGTTTTGTGTATGTTTGTAAAGTCGATGATGATGGCGCTACAGAAATTTAAACATTATTGAAATATAAATGAATGATATTTTCTATACGTTAGCATATTTAGTTAAGCCGTTGAGTAAAGTAGATAGCAACCAAATTATTAGGAACAACAGTGAAGTTTTATAATTTAAAAGAAAATGATGAGCAAGTAAGCTTTGCCCAAGCGGTAAAGCAAGGGTTAGGTAAAAACCAAGGTTTATTCTTCCCATCGACTATGCCGAAGCTTGAGAACATAGAAGAATTATTAGCATTACCCTTAGTTGAGCGTAGCGTTAAAATTTTACAGCCCTTTGTTGACGGTGATTTAACCAAGGCCGAGTTAACAGAGATTGTTACCGATGCCTTTAATTTTCCAGCCTTGTTACAGCCCATTTGCCCTAATAGAGCCATTTTAGAGTTATTCCACGGGCCAACATTAGCGTTTAAAGATTTTGGTGCGCGTTTCATGGCTAAATGTTTACAAACGTTTGTTGCCAAAGATGCTATAGCGACAGGTGTAAGCAAACCGTTAACTATTTTAACGGCAACATCGGGTGATACCGGTGCCGCTGTTGCCCATGCCTTTCATGGTATTGATAACATACGTGTGGTTATCATGTATCCCAAGGGGAAAATTAGTTTACTGCAAGAAAAAATGTTTACCACCTTAGGCGGTAATATTGAAACATTAGCCATTGATGGTGACTTTGATGATTGCCAAGCATTAGTTAAGCAGTCATTTGATGATAGAGAACTTGTCAATACTATTGGTTTAAACTCAGCAAACTCAATCAATATTAGCCGTTTACTGGCGCAAGTTTGCTACTATTTTGAAGCGGTAGCACAATTATCTCGTGCCAAAAGTGATTTAAGTCAGGTTGTATTTTCAATCCCAAGTGGTAACTTTGGTAATTTAACCGCGGGGTTATTTGCCAAAGCAATGGGACTACCAATCAAACGATTTATCGCCGCAACCAATGCCAACGATACGGTGCCGCGCTATTTAGAAACAGGGCAATGGACGCCTAATAAGACGGTTGCCACTATTTCAAATGCGATGGATGTTAGCAACCCTAACAACTGGCCTCGTATTGAACATATGTTAAAAAGTGGTATTGTTGAACAAGGTTGTGTGAGTTCAGTGTCGATAGATGAAGAACAAACCCAATCAACAGTAATTCAATTATCTAAATTGGGCTATATTAGTGAGCCTCATGCGGCTGTTGCTTATAAAGCGTTACAATATAGTGTTGTTGACGGTGAGTTTGGCGTGTTTTTAGGCACTGCTCACCCGGCTAAATTTAAGGAAGTCGTGGAAAGTATCTTAGGTCAGCCAATTGGCTTACCAAAAGAGTTAGCCAATTGTGTTGGCGAGCCTATCCTATCAAAAGAGATGGCGGTTAGTTTTACTGACTTACGTCATTATCTGTTAGCGTAGCGAACTAAGTGAGCTGTAACGTTAATCCGAAAAATTAATCTTTGCACTATTAAAGCTATCACTTAGTTGATCGCTTTTTTATTGTCTGTTGGTAAGCATTCACTCTAAGAATTTATCATGATCAAAGCACAATGGCAGCAGTTAATTAACCATGAAAAGCAGCAAGAATATTTTCAAGACTTAATGAATGAAGTCGCTCAACAACGAGCGTCAGGTATTACCATCTTTCCAGCAGAGCAAGATGTCTTTAACGCCTTTAATTATGTTGATTTGTCTGAGGTAAAAGTCGTTATTCTAGGGCAAGATCCCTATCATGGTGAGCAACAAGCACACGGTTTGGCCTTTTCTGTTCAACCGGGCATCAAGGTGCCTCCGTCTTTGGTGAATATGTATAAAGAGTTGGCTACCGATATAGCAGGTTTTAACATACCAACACACGGCAGCCTAACTCACTGGGCTGAGCAAGGGGTATTATTACTCAATACCGTATTCACTGTGCAGCAAGCTAAGGCACACTCACATGCAAAACTTGGCTGGGAAAATTTTACGGAACAAATTATTAATGCCATTAATGAAAAAAATACGGGTTGTGTTTTTATGTTGTGGGGTGCGCATGCGCAAAAAAAGGGTAAACAAATACATCCAGATAAACACCTGATCTTAGTAGGACCTCACCCGTCACCACTGTCGGCTTACCGAGGTTTTTTTGGTTGTCAGCATTTTTCTCAAGCCAATACTTGGTTAGCGAAAAAATCAATGGCACCGATAGATTGGCAATTACCCGCAGAGCTTGTTAATAATACCAATTCCACTAAGTTTCTTCCCACTCAGAGTTTGTCAGTACTTCGATAATCGCACAGAATTCCTTTAATATAGAGTGACTATAGACAAAGAAATTCACTTTATTCTCAAAGCGCTGACAAGCTCTGAGTGGGAACTAATTTAATGGAACTGGTATATGTAGCCATCATTTAGTGAAATTAATCTAAACGCTTTAATCGGTCACCTTGTTTAAAGGCGGCGATATTTAGACTTAATAAATTAATCAGGCGCTGTTGTGCTTCAATACTTGCCCAAGCGATATGTGCAGTGATTTTCAAGTTAGCTAAGTGACTCGTTAGTAGCGGGTGATTAGGTAATGGAGGCTCTTGTGACAATACATCTAAAATGGCGTAAGCAATCTGATCGTTCTTTAATGCCTTAAGTAGTGCCTGTTCATCAACTAATGCTCCGCGTGCGGTATTGACTAACACGGCTGTATTTTTCATACGTGCTAATACGTCGGCATTGATACAGTTTTCAGTTTCAGGCGTTTGCGGGCAATGTAAAGTCAGAATGTCTGCTTGTTTTACTACTTGCTCAAACGCCACTCTGCCGTTTCTGATTCTTGTAGCTTGCGGACGTTCACTAATAAGCACGTTCATATTAAAGGCATGCGCAATAGTCGAAATGGCTTTACCTAAGTTACCATAACCAACAATACCAAGCGTTTTCCCTGCTAACTCATTGCTACCATTACCGTGATAACAAAAGACAGTACTTGTGGACCATAAACCTTGTTCGGT
Source organism: Colwellia sp. (assembly GCA_037132835.1). Lineage (GTDB taxonomy): Bacteria > Pseudomonadota > Gammaproteobacteria > Enterobacterales > Alteromonadaceae > Colwellia. The sequence continues at coordinate 16,761 of JBAHZW010000151.1, forward strand.
ATTGCAATTATGGTGACAGGTTTGTTGATAATACTCGAGTAATTGAGCAAAAACATATTGGGCAACAGACGGTCCTGCGTAGCCGCTAACATGGGTGACGGCTATCTTTAAATCACGAGCGGCTGCAATATCTACATTATTATAGCCTGTTGCGCTGATACAAATGAGCTTTGCCTTCGGTAGAGAAGATAATATGTTTGCGGTTAACAACACTTTATTCGTAATGATAATATCGGCATCAAGGCAACGCGCTATGATTTCATTAGGGGCTGTTTGAGCATAACAGACCAGCTCAGTAACATACTGTTCAATACTTGATAATTTGATGGCAGGGCTGAAGGTTTCTTTATCTAAAAATATCGCTCGCATTTTATTTTCCCATGGGTCAAATTTTAATTTTTGTTATCTAGAATTTAGTAAGCTAGCAACAAAGTAGCTTGCTTGTCTGTCATAATGGCTACAGTCGTCATCACAATGCTTTAGTTTATCTCAGTGACGTCTAGGGTTTGTTGACCTTTCTGGTTTATTATTTTTTCACCGTTAGGGAGGACACGTTTTGTTGCCTAATTACTCTATGCAATTAAATATGAGCCACAAAGAGTTAAGCCACTTTAAATGAAGGTTAAGGCTGCTTTTTTTTACAACTGGTATGGTGTTATCGCACGTTCGAGTAGCCTAACTATACTCATGAGATCAACATTGTCTAAATATCCAATAAGCGGCTGTCAAAGTAACCTTAAAGTTCAACAGCCCCTATATTATCACATTAAATGAGCTTAGCCCGGTCGACCATCTTTTCGGGCACTCATTAACATTGGGCCGTATCCGATAATAAAAATAGCAAATGAAATAATCCAAAAGCCACCACTGATATCAATAAACAATAACGTTTTTTCGGGCACAGCCCAAGGGCCGAAAGTACGTACCAAAGCCGCAAAACTTATCAAAATATAAGCGATGGTCATTGATTTAGGAGGGGTTAGCGGACGTCCAGTATGACCTAAAGATACCCGTGAAATCATTGCTAATATTAAGCCACCCATACCACCAATAGTGAGTAAATGCCAAGCATGGTTACTTGGTACTTGAGGTATTAAATAGCTTAAGCCAAGTACGAATAAACCAAAGCAGATAAATTTTATCGCACCGTGTAGAGACCATAAAAGAGGAACCTGTAGCGTGACCCAAGGATGCCACCTTAACCATCGCATCGTTTGAAATACGCTAGAAATAATAAGCAGTACGCCAAAATATATCGCTGAAAAGCCAATGACTGGATGTAATAATAAACTGAACATGGCTATAGCTAAAGAGCCATTAGCGGCTTTATCTAACCAAGGTAGCGGGGTTGCCTTCGGGGTTTTTGTGCCATTGGCGGTAAACATGGGCACTACTCGCCCCGCCATGACTGACATTAAAAAAGTAACTAACATCACCCCCGCGTAACCAGAATATATGCTATTGAATGTTTCTGGGTAATTAATGGCTAAATGCATTTCTAAATTTGCAATGGTAAGCAAGACTAATAATGGGACAAAAAATAAATTACGGTATTGTTTTATGGCAACTATTGGTTTGGCGAGTACATAGGCGACCGTAGGAAGAAAAAGCAAATCGATGACACTGGTTGACACTGCTCCGAGTAAATCAGGTATCAATAAGAGAATTCGAGCGGCTAGCCAAAGCAAGAACAAGGCTAATAAGGTTTTACCTTGAATTCCCCTAATGCCGGTCCAGTTTTGTACTGCGGTTAATAAAAAGCCAGCGATAATAGCGCTACCAAAGCCAAAGATCATTTCATGAATATGCCACCAATTACCGCTACCAAGGGGTGATAAGCTAATAGCGCCTTTCAACATTAATAGCCAAAGGGTAATAGCCACCACACTGAAAATAGCACCACAAAGAAAGAAAGGTCGAAAGCCTAAACGTAAAAAAGGTGTGATTTTTTGTTCTGTTTCTAAGTCGGTAATTTGCATTAATTGTGTGCCTTTTGTGCTGTGAAGATGATAACGACTGTGATTGTTATCAACATTTTTTTGACTATTATCAGTGATTGTAATAAAAATATATATAGAGGTTCGAAATAGATCAATAAATATCGAATAACTACACTCAACTATAGCTACCGAACAATTAGAATGGTAATTAATATAAGAAGAATATAAAGATGTAACGCATTAACGCTCGATAGCTAATTAGCCAATTTTTTTTGGCTGAACTAATCTTGTTGAACAAAACTTTAAGTTGATCCAAGGAAGCGGTACCTAGCTTAGTCGCCACTACTTCGCCCTATCCAGGGTGACATTCTACCCGAAAAAAGCGTAGTTAGCAGAGCCTCTGTATAAAATACCGCGGTTCATGGCAGTAATGCTCAGGGTTCAAATGTGCTTAATCAAAGCCGAATATAGCCAGTAATACGTGTACTTTTATATTTTTTTCAGCGTAATACTGGATTGTTATTGTAAAAGCACAGTAATAAGCTTTTAAATTTCTACTTTGCTACATGAATTAACCATTGTTATGATGTGGTATCACTTTATTAATATATACATCATTAAACCTTATGTCTGCAACGCCACTTGAAAGAATTACTATAGAACCACAATCTCCTGCAACTTCCTGTGTCATATGGTTACATGGTCTAGGAGACTCAGGCGCAGGTTTTGCACCAATAGTGCCAATATTAGACTTACCAGAAAATCATGGCATTCGCTTTGTCTTTCCTCATGCACCAGAGCAAGCGGTTACTATTAATCAGGGGTATGTTATGCGTTCTTGGTATGATATCAAAAGCATGGACTTACATAATCGTGTAGATATGGATGGTGTATTAGCCTCTGAAAAGTGTGTGCAAGCATTAATTGAAGAGCAAATTAATTCAGGGATTGCCGCTAACCATATTGTCTTAGCAGGTTTTAGTCAAGGCGGTGTATTGAGCTTATTTACTGCTTTGCGTTTTTCACAGCGCTTAGCCGGTATATTGGCATTATCTTGCTATTTACCGACCGCAGATAAATTACCAGAGCATTGCCACAGTGCTAATGCCGCAACGCCCATTTTACAAAATCATGGTGAACAGGACAGTGTTGTACCCATAAGTGCCGGTAAAATGGCTAATGACATACTCAGCGCAGCACAATATCAGGTGACTTGGCAAAGTTACCCAATGGAGCATTCCGTCTTACCCGAACAGCTTGCAGATATTTCAACGTGGTTACAAGCGCGACTACTTGCTTAGTGCCCAATTTCACTCATAGGTACTGCCATTCGCATAATATTTAGCTAAGTTAAGGTAGATTAACGTATAACATGGAATTTATAATACGATGAACTCAACAAGTGATACTGTAAATGAGACAACCAGTGAGCCAAGAAAAATATCTGCTTGGTTTGTTAGTGAATATATAACCGCTGCCAGTATGATCAAAGTCATATCCTTAGTGTTGCTATGTTACTTTATTTATACAAAGTCGACG
>JBAHZW010000096.1:0-11720 GCA_037132835.1 Colwellia sp.
AACAATGAAAAAAACGCTTTTAGCCGAATCTTTCGGACAGCATTTGTTGGTCATTTTTACGGCGTTATCACCTTTTTATGTGGAATAACCACATTACAAAGGCTCTGCCTTGTATAAATACCCAACAATTCGCTGCAAAAATAATCTCGGAAGATCAACAGCCCCTAAACCTTCATCATATACATTCCCTTTTTATAGGCCAGATTCGATTCAAGGTTGATACAATTTCGTATGAAGAAACGACCACTTCGAATGATATGGGACATTAAAATAAACTCACCTTAAAGTGATTTTATGACTAACTCCTACCTATGCTTTTATATCTAAGTTATTGATTTAATGATTGGTTGATTACTTTTTATAAGGTATTCAAAATCTGTATAGAACTGATAACGACATTAACGCTTGCTATACGCGCTCAGCTCACGTTAAAATCTTCCCTGTGAGCAGTTGACATTTTTAAGCATTAACTATCACAACACTTGTCGGAGTGCCAAAGGCTGAGATCGCGAAAGCGGGATCCGTAAAACCTGATCAGATTAATATCTGCGTAGGAAACAAGAGAGAATGAATAAGTCTATTTACTTAACTTCCAACTCACTCTTTTTGCCTCTTCTTTAGCTGATAATAGCGAAAGAAACTCCGCCTATTTTTATTTTATTCTTAACTTTGATATCACCAAAGATAATAAAGCTAAGAAAAACAAAAACAAGGTGTGACCATGACCAAGCCAGTAAACGCAGATAGCAAAGTAGAAAACACAGTAAAAAAGCCACAAACCAGACGTGAAAAACGCGAAGCGGCAGAAAAATTTTTACTGAATGTTTCAGATCAATCTTTCCCAAATTCTAAAAAAGTTTATGTATCAGGAAAAATTCACGACATTAAAGTAGGCATGCGTGAAATTACCTTAACCGATACCTTAATCAGTGGTAGCAAAGACAATCCTGTTTATGAAAAAAATGAACCGCTCTGTGTTTATGACACCTCCGGTTTTTATACCGATGAAAATGTCGAAATTGATGTGCACAAAGGCATTCCACGCTTACGTGAAGCGTGGATTGATAAACGAGGAGATGTTGAACTCCTAACGTCTAACAGTTCGGAATACGCGCAACAGCGCCTTGTTGATGAAGGTGTTGACAGTATCCGCTTTGAACACTTGCCTAAAATGCGCATCGCTAAAAAAGGCAAAAATGTTACTCAAATGCATTACGCCCGCCAAGGGGTTATCACGCCAGAAATGGAATATATTGCCATTCGTGAAAACTTAAAGCGTGAACAAGTAAAAGATGAAACTTTACTGCTACAGCACAAAGGTCAATCTTTTGGTGCCAGTATTCCTGAGAAAATAACTCCTGAATTTGTTCGTGATGAAGTTGCCCGTGGTCGCGCTATTATCCCAGTAAATATTAATCACCCTGAATGTGAGCCTATGATTATCGGTCGTAATTTTTTAATCAAGGTTAACGCCAATATAGGTAACTCGGCAGTAACTTCTTCTATTGAAGAAGAAGTAGAAAAACTAGTGTGGTCAACTAAGTGGGGGGCAGATACGGTAATGGATTTATCCACCGGTCGAAATATTCATGAAACCCGTGAATGGATCATGCGCAATTCCCCTGTACCTATTGGCACGGTGCCAATTTACCAAGCACTTGAAAAAGTCAATGGTGTCGCTGAGAACCTTACTTGGGAAATATTCCGCGATACCTTAATTGAACAAGCAGAGCAGGGTGTTGATTATTTTACTATCCATGCGGGTGTATTACTGCGTTATGTACCTATGACGGCAAAACGAGTGACAGGCATTGTTTCTCGTGGTGGCTCAATTATGGCGAAATGGTGTTTGGCGCATCATAAAGAAAATTTTCTGTACACCCACTTTGAGGATATTTGTGAAATATTAAAGCAATACGATGTGTCATTTTCTTTAGGTGATGGTTTACGTCCGGGTTCGGTCGCAGATGCTAATGATGAAGCACAGTTTGCAGAATTACATACTTTAGGTGAATTAACGAAAATAGCCTGGCAGCATGATGTGCAAACTATTATTGAGGGTCCAGGTCACGTACCACTGCATATGATCAAAGAAAATATGGAGGAGCAACTTAAACATTGTGGTGAAGCGCCTTTTTATACTTTAGGGCCATTAACCACCGATATAGCACCCGGTTACGACCATATAACTTCGGGTATAGGTGCTGCTAATATTGGTTGGTATGGTTGTGCCATGCTTTGTTATGTAACCCCTAAAGAGCATTTGGGTCTACCAAACAAAGAAGATGTTAAAGAAGGTTTAATGACCTACAAAATTGCGGCTCATGCTGGCGATTTAGCTAAAGGTCATCCGGGTGCGCAAATTCGTGATAATGCCATGAGCAAGGCGCGTTTTGAGTTTCGTTGGTATGATCAATTTAACATTGGTTTAGATCCAGAAACAGCTAAAGCATATCATGATGAAACCTTGCCACAAGAGTCAGGTAAAGTGGCACATTTCTGCTCAATGTGTGGTCCTAAATTCTGTTCAATGAAAATTTCACAGGAAGTCCGTGAATACGCGGCTAATCTTGATAAAAATGCCATTAAAATTCAATTGGTTGATGAAATTATCACCTTGACGTCTGATGAGGCGATTGAACAAGCCATGCAAGAAAAGTCCGCCGAGTTTAAAGCCACAGGTAGCGAAATATACCAACTTGCGGATTAGTCTCGGCTGATCACTGATAAGGCTGCCATTTATTAGGCTGTCATCTATTAGATAATACAGGACGCATATTGTCCTGAAATCATTGTTATCCCTGAGCTTGTTTCGGGGATGACATACTATCACTTTAGGCAGAAAAAAATGAATATTGCCATTGTTGGTGCAGGGTTGGTGGGGCGATTACTTGCTCTATCCCTATTGAGAAATTACAACGTGTGTAATAAAGGGCTGAGTAAAAGTCAGTCAGACAAGGTCACTGTTACCCTCTTTGACAAAGACAACAAGCTCGCTCATAACAGTGCCGCTTATGCAGCGGCAGGTTTATTAACACCATTGGGCGAATCACTGCATTGTCAGCCCAATATTGTTGAAATGGGTTTTAAATCGCTATGTTTATGGCCGACTATTCTTGATAGCTTGCAAGAGCACACTATCTTTCAGCAAACGGGTGCCATTATGGTAAGTCACGAGCAAGACAAAGGTGACTATCAACGTTTTGTTCGACATTTAAAAAACAACTACCCTGAGCAAGCCTTACATACGCTAAATCGTGCTGAGCTAATTGAGCTTGAGCCTGAAATAGGGCGCAGTTTTAATCAAGGCTTATACCTGCCACAGGAAGGTCAGTTAGGTAATCGTCGTTTATTAGTGGCGTTACGAAAACAGCTTGAACAGGAAGGTGAAAATTCAACGGTAGGTACTTGTTCAAGTAGTAGATTTAATTGGCTAAGCGAATGCACTGTTGTTGATATGGATGTTGGCAAACAGAGTACTAAGGTGACTTATCTTCGCAGAAATTTCTTTGAAGGGAATAGCGATCAGGGCAATACACCACAAGGTAGTGACAAAAAAAGTCAGCAGTTTGATCTTGTTATCGATTGCCGAGGCACCGGTGCTAGTCAAAAAAATAGTCGTCATACTTGTGCCCCACTTGCTGATTTACGTTCAGTACGCGGTGAACTGTTTCAGTTGTTTGCACCTAGCGTTAATATTTCAAGACCCGTGCGCTTAATGCACCCCAGATATCAGCTTTATATTGCGCCCAAAGGTAAAGGTTTTTACGTGGTGGGCGCGACCGAAATTGAAAGTGATGATGGGTCCCCCATGACTGTACGCTCAGCGATGGAATTACTGAGTGCTGCATACAGTGTACATCCAGGCTTTGCTGAAGCTAATATTCGTCAACATGTTAGTCAATGCCGACCCGCTTTTAGTGATAATCAACCTAAAATCATGGTGCAAGACTCACTAATTCAAGTCAATGGTCTATTCCGCCATGGCTTTTTGATTGCGCCAGTGGTGCTTGAACAAACCTTAGCGGTTATTAGTAATTACATAAACAACACAAACACTGCTTTGCCGTACGCTGAATTATTACCAGTGACTATGACAGGTAATAAGCAGGCTACAGAACAAAGTAAAGAGTCTCTCCATGAATATACATATTAACGGAAAAGCCTATTCATTAGGTCATGAAACAAAAATTAGTGTTAGTTCAGCGTTGACACTGCATTTTATTGAACAACAGCAGAGTACGTTTGCCGTAGCCCTTAATGGTGATTTTGTTGGTCGATCCGATTATGACGCCACCTTGGTTAAATGTGGTGACAGCCTAGATATTTTACAACCAATTCAAGGCGGGTAATCTTCATGTCACTTAATATATATGGACAACAACTTGAGAGTCGCCTTCTCATAGGCAGTGCCCTGTACCCCTCACCGCAAGTGATGAAACAAGCCATTTTAGCCAGTGCCTCACAAGTGGTGACCCTGTCGTTAAAAAGACAGAATCCTAGTGAGCAATCAGGGCAAAAAATTTGGCAATATTTACAGGAAGTAGTGACTCAAACTAAGGGATATTTACTGCCCAATACTGCGGGCTGTAAAACAGCGAAAGAAGCAGTAACGCTCGCTAAGATGAGCAGAGAGATTTTTCAAACTGATTGGATAAAGTTAGAGGTTATTGGTGATGATTATAATTTACAGCCTGATCCCATCGAGTTATTGCAAGCAACAGAGCAATTAATTCATGATGGTTTTAAAGTATTTCCTTACTGTACCGATGATCTCATTATTTGTCAGCGTTTGTATGATCTCGGTTGTGAAGTCATCATGCCTTGGGCATCTCCTATTGGTACAGGCAAAGGGCTAATGAACCCCTACAACCTAGAAACCATACGTTTACGATTACCCGATGCGACGTTAATTCTTGATGCGGGTATTGGTAAACCATCGGATGCTTGTTTAGCGATGGAAATGGGTTACGACGGGGTATTACTCAATAGTGCTGTGGCATTAGCCGATAACCCCGTGTTGATGGCAAAAGCGTTTGCACAAGCCATACAAGCGGGTGAGCAAGGGTATGTTGCGGGAGTGATGGAGCAAAGACAAACAGCTCATCCCAGTACTCCGACACTCGATACCCCCTTTTGGCATCAAAATAGCTAAAATGCGTCGTTACTTAGGCTGATTGCAGCGTTGAATATACTCACCTAGTAAACTAGGCTCCGCGTATTCGCCTTGCACTAAACCTAATTAACTAGCCTTTAAGCCATTTGTATTTTTTAGACTATCTAGTTTTAGTAAGTAATCGAGCCATTAATGACTGACAATATCAAGAAAAAACCAATAATCTGGACCCTCTCTGGCAGTGACTGCTCGGGTGGTGCTGGTATTGCGGCTGACATTAAAACGGGTCATGGTTTAGGGGTTGAGGTTTGTCATCTCATTACCGCCAACACGGTGCAAAATTCAGAGCAATTAGTGTCTGTTAATGCCGTTTCGGTTGATATTTTACAGCAACAAGTCGCAGTATTGCTTGACGATAAACCGCCAGTGGTCATCAAGATAGGTTTGTTGGTTACGGTAGTGCAAGTGCAGTGGTTAGTTAAGTTACTTAAGAACATAAAAATTTTAAATAGTAATGTATTGAGTGTTTATGATCCTGTTGGTCAAGCCAGCGTCGGGGGTAGTTTTAGCACACTATCATTAAAAGAACTTACGCCATTATTGCGACAAGTTGATGTGATAACACCTAACCTAATGGAAGCAAAAATCTTCGCCGCGATTGCCGATGAAGCTGGCGCTAACAAGCTTGATGTTGAGCACGTTAGCGTCGAAAGCCTAGCTAAAAAAATATACCAAGACTTTGCCATCACCAGCATTATTATCAAAGGTGGTCATAACGCCAGTGATGAAAATAACTCACTTGATTATTGTTATCACCAACTCAACCAACTTAGTGATGAAAAACAAGATAACCAAGAAAAGCGGCATGAAAATATCAGTTATAAACTCAGTTCACCGCGGTTAGCGACACATTATAGCCACGGTGGTGGTTGCAGTTTTGCCAGCGCCTTGGCAAGTTTTCTTGCCCAAGGTTACCTCATGCGTGATGCCTTTATGTTAACCAAGGCTTTTATCAATCAAGGTTTAGCGGCCAGTGTTGCAATGAGTCAATCGCAACAACATCAATATTACGGTGCTTTTGAGCAGTTAAACTGGCCAAAGCAAGCACTGTTTTTTCCTCGTGTTGTTGATGACTTAACAAAGCAATATCGGACATTACCTGCTTTTAATTCGCTAGATTTAGCGGGTGAACAATTAGGGCTGTACCCCGTGGTTGATTCGCTTTATTGGTTAAAGCGGTTATTACCTTTAGGGTTAGAAATTATCCAGTTGAGGATCAAAGAGGTGAGTGCTGAGCAATTAGAGCCGCTTATTAGCAAAGCTGTTGAGCTGGCAAGCAGATATAAAACGCGACTATTTATTAATGATTATTGGCAGCTGGCGATTAAATATGGTGCCTATGGTGTGCACATAGGTCAGGAAGATCTTCAGGATGCTGACCTAGCCGTTATTCAGCAATCAGGCATACGTTTAGGTATTAGTACTCATGGTTGTTATGAGTTTATATTAGCCCAGCAACTACAGCCGTCATATTTAGCCATTGGTGCGATATTTTCAACAAAAACCAAAGACATGACTGGACAGATCCAAGGCATAGAAAATCTCAAGCAAGGTTTATCACTTCGGCCAACAAACCAACAAATACCTGTGGTGGCAATAGGTGGTATAACAATGGAACGTGCTGACGATGTGGTTGCTACAGGTGTGGAGAGTATTGCGGTAGTTACTGCGATAACCCAAGCACAACAATCACATGGTATTTCACCTGAGCAAGCCGTGGTGCAATTACAAGCTATTATGATAGGCTATATCTGAAGGGAACTCATTAAGGACAATTATGAAATTTTTAGAAAATAAAATTCCACCACCGCTCGTGGCGATAATCATAGCCGCTGCAATGTGGGGATTAAGTCACTACACTGCGGTCATTTTATTAACCAATGCCATCAAGATGTTGCTGAGCGGTATTTTTTTTAGCATAGGCGCTTTTTTTGTATTCGCTGGGGTAATCTCTTTTCGACTCGCTAAAACAACGGTTAACCCACTAAAACCTAATACCGTAAGTACATTGGTAACGTCAGGTATTTATCAATTTACCCGTAATCCAATGTATGTTGGTTTTGTTGCATTTTTATTTGCTTGGGCGAGTTTTCTTGGTTCAGCGTGGGATCTTAGCCTAATTGCAGTGTACGTCGCTTATATTCAGCGTTTTCAGATCATACCCGAAGAGCGAGCTCTCACTAAACTCTTTCATAATGAGTTTACTGACTATAAAGCACAAGTACGCCCTTGGCTATAATACAACCAAGGCCATTATTACGGCTCACCTTTTCGAGTTAAACACACTATGCTTTGTTTTATTACGCGAATGGCCTAGCAATAAAAAAGGGAATAACCTTACCGCTACTCCCTTATCTAGTTAGTCATTTTAAACTTATTTTATTTCAGATAATAACTTTGGATTAACGACTAAGTTTCTTACGCCGTGCGCGTGATCTTCTTTAAATGCATTCCCTTTACACCATTCACCCACCGTTGTTATGTCAACTTTAGCAATATTAGGGCGAACGCTCCAAGTCACTTGAAAGGGGGAGCCTTTTTCGTTATAACTCGGTCCTGTTGTTGAACCTGTGTATTGGATTGCGCTACCCGTGTCACTTGGAATGTTAAAGGCTTGGTGTTTATCGTTTTTAATACCATGTTTGGTCAATTTCCCAAAGTCTAAAGCGCTTTTATCATTTACCACAACAACAACTTGTGTTTCTACACGAAGTTGTGGGTTTATTGTTGATTCAGCTAAACAAGCGGCTAAGCTTTTACCTGGCTGCGCTTGTGCTGTCGAGTAGACATAATGTACTTCGATGGTATCGCCAGGAGATAAACCGCCATGAGGATTAGGGCAAATTTTCTGCGTAATTTTTTTAGTTTCTGCTTGGCTTAATTGACCAGCATAAACAAAACCTGTTTGGTAACCCGTGCCATCACCGTTACCTGCGTATTGAGTAAACTCTCCCCCTTTATGCTCAGCATTTTTATGTAGGTGAATATTACATAAATTCATTTCAGTTGATGCAGGGGCTAAGCCAAAAATGCGTGTATTGCTGCCTTGTTTTACCGATAAGTCGCGTGGTGACTGTGGACCATAACCTTTGTTCACGGTATTGTTTTCTAACATAGTTCGTTGTTTTTCAATAACGTTATTAGCTACCTGTGGGTGATGATCTTTGGCATAAACACTTGTGGTTATAAGTGCTGTGGTCATTGTTAATGCAATAATATTAATTTTCATAGTTTCCCTTTATGTTGTTAATTAACTCTGAATTCAGGCCTAAATTCGGATAATAAGTGCAGTGCTTAGTTGGCCCATTATTTAACCTTATTGAAATACTATCAAAAATAGAGCTATCATACTAAAATTAATAACTATTTTACTTACATTTATGATGAATAAAAACGATACCAGTATCTGTCCCTTATGCCAGAAAAGTAACCGCTGCGATGTTGACGCCCTTAACGCCAGTGAAGGCTGTTGGTGCATGAATACTAAAGTACCTCAAGCATTATTAGCGACACTCCCTGCGCACCTTAAAAAAGTCAGTTGTATTTGCAATGCCTGTATTGAGCGTTACCACCAACAACAGGTGTTGAGTGTTAATCCTGAAAAATCTAATTGAAAGACTCTTTACCGTCGTAAAACCATTTATAGCTAAGCTAGCCCCTGTACTCGGCAGGTTCAACTTTGATTGGTAACGGGTTTACATAATATTTTTAGTTATTCTTTAACGCAGTTACTCGAATTGAAGTAAAATACTACCTATTATCCACCCTTGAAACTTATATGAATAAAATTGCAGTAATTCATCAACCCTTAGTCAACTCAAAGAGTAAAATAGCGGTTATTGGCGGTGGTGTTGCCGGCTCAACTATCGCATTGCGTTTTGCCGAGTTAGGCTTAGAAACTACCTTGATAGAAAAAGGCCCAAGTTTAGTGAATGGACCTCCTTTTTGCCACCTACATGCCGGGGGAAATTTATACCCTGAAATTTCAGATGAGCAGTGTTTGACTTTACTTAAGCAGTCAATAGACACGGTACGCGTATACCCTCACAGTGTTAATGTACGCCCTACTATAATAGCCTTGCCCAAAACGGTTCATGGACTGCCTGAAGATTTATTACCACGTTTAGAGAAGTTACGCAGTCGATACAGTGCGCTTGTTTCACAAGACAGTCGAAATAAAGTGTTAGGTGAACCCGCAGATTACTTTAGGTTTTATTCACGGCAGGAAATTGATGCTTTAGTGCATAAGCCAATACCGAGTAAAGCACTAGAAGACAGTGATTGGTTAATTTCATTTGCTAAGCATACCGATTTAGATAAGCTTAAATTTCCGATACTGTTAGTGCAAGAATATGGCTTATCCGCATTTCGCTTGGCAGCCATTGCCAGTTTAGCGATTGAAAATTTACCCAGTTGTCAGCTGCAAACTAATAGCCAAGTTGTTAATATTACGCCTCTTGAAGATAATTCAGCTTGGCGAGTATCAACGAAAAAAAATCAAAGCCAAGACATTAGTCATCAGCACTTTGACTATGTCGTTAATGCTTGTGGTTTTAAAAGCGGCGAAATTGATGACATGGTCAGTGCCAAGCGTATACGCATGGTAGAATTTAAAGCCGCTTATGTCGCGCATTGGCCACAGGGTCATGGTTTATGGCCTGAAATTGTCTTTTATGGTGAACGAGGTACACCACAGGGTATGGCACAACTAACACCCTATCCCGAGGGTTATTTTCAACTGCATGGTATGACACAAGATATTACCTTGTTTGAGCACGGCCTAGTCACTAGCTCCGCTAATAGTGCACAACCTAAATTAGCCGATAAATTTATTGAAAAGATTGATAAGCAATGGCCCGAGCAAGTCGTTCATAATAGAACGTTAGGCTCCATTGAGCATATTGCACAGTTTGTACCCTCATTTCGTTCAGCGAGAGTCGCTGCAAAACCCTTGTTTGGTGCGCAACAAATTCCAGGAGAAGATCCTGAGCTACGTGCTGTCGATGTTTCTTTTTATGGCAAGCACTACGCCCGCGCAGAAATTGTGAAAGCCTCTTCAGCATTAGCCGCAGCAGATGCTATTTTAGCTAACTTGGTTGAATGTAAGTTAATCGCGGAGTCAGCGTTAGGCGATTATTTACACGAACATTACTTTCCTGTGAGTCAGAAATTTACCGATACTGAAGTCACAGAGCGTGCGATGAACTTAGCTAAACAACGTAACTACCCTACTGCGTTGGCAAAAAACGTATAATGTCAGGTTAAGCTTAGCGGATATTATCTTTGTAATGCGGCAGTTAACTGGCTAAATCTATCAAAGCACCACTGAGGGTGATAGTTAGCAATATTTTCGCCGTAGTTATAACCATAGGTTAAGCCAACACTATCCATTTTAGCCGCTTTGGCCGCTAAGATATCGTTTTTAGAATCACCAATCATTAAACATTGCTCTGCGGTCACATTAAGTTGTTCTACTGCGTAAAGTAATTGCGCAGGGTGTGGTTTTTTCTCTGCTAAGGTATCAGCGCCAATAAGGATGTCAAACATGTCATCGACACCTAAACCAGCCAAAATGGGTTGAATTAATGCAGCAGGTTTATTCGTAATTATCCCTAAACGAAAACCCGCTTCTTTAAAAGCATCTAAGCCTTCTTTTACACCATCATATAAAACGGTTTCAACACACACGTTTTCACGGTAATGCGCTAAGAAAATTGATAATGCCTTGTTAGCCAGATCAGAATCTAACTGGCTGTCAATGGTTGATGAGCCAGATAAGCCGCGCTCTACTAATATCTTAGCGCCATTCCCCACCCATGTGCGAATCGTGTCTTGGTCAAATTCTTTCTTGCTTAAGTCTCGGAGCATTTTATTTAATGCTACGGCAAGATCAGGAGCACTATCGACTAAGGTGCCATCGAGATCAAAGAGTAATACTTCTTTATTTTTTATGGTCATGAAAATTATCCGTTAGGGACTGGTTATATTAGGGGGTGTTGATCTTTCGCGGTTAAATTTTGTTCGAGCTAAAAGCGTTTTATTCGCGGCGAGTCGCGTGTAGCCTAGTCATTCTACGAAAACACGACTCAACAATGAAAAAAATGGCTTTTAGCCGAATCTTTCAGACAGCGTTTGTTGGTCATTTTTACGGCGTTATCACCTTTTCATGTGGAATAACCACATTACAAAGGCTCTGCCTTGTATAAATACCCAACAATTCGCTGCAAAAACAATCTCGAAAGATCAACAGCCCCTAATGCTAGCCATCAAAGCATAACACTTAAATACCTAGGCTTCATTGATACGGGTTAATAGCAAGGCCATTAATGATGAAACAGTTCACCCAATTAATGGCGCTGGTTTAATACCAATTTCATTAAATTAGTTCTCACTCAGAGCTTGTCAGTGCTTTGAGAAGAAATAGAATTTTTTTGTGTATAGTCACTCTATATTAAAGGAATTCTGTGCGATTATCGAAGTACTGACAAACTCCCAAAGGGCGAGTTTAAAAGGCTTATATGCTACGTTATTGATTTTGACAAGG
>JBAHZW010000044.1:0-11949 GCA_037132835.1 Colwellia sp.
AAGGCTTTTCTAGGGAAAGACGCTATGCTCACCGAGTGCTGCGTGGAAATGTTAAGGATACTTCTTGGATGCTACGTTAACAATATGCTATCGATGATTACAGAAAAGGTTTTCGGAAAAAAGAGGTTGCTTCCAAGGTGCCGTAGCTCACATTAGTCCTGAACACCGTGTGTTCAGGGCGGATATGTCATGCTAACCGTAGGCTTCCCGATACGAGACGGGCTTGCACAATAGCTAATAGTCAATATCCTAAAGTAAAACTTATCGGCTCAGGGACATAGTTCGCACACAAACACCCCAGAAGACAAACCTAGTATAGCTAAAAACATATAAGCAATTAAGTGTTTTTTTGTAATATCTCATTAAGTGACGAGTAATTATTCGTTATGTTTCAATTTTAAGCGTAAATTTATATAAAACGGCTTAAAGGGAGCGATGCGTTATCTTAGGGGCAGTATTACTACTATTTAAGCAATTTTTTTATTTATGGGAGTGAGTGCTTTTTCTATGGTTGATTGCAATAAAGCGACCTTCTCTTGATTACCTTGTTGCTCAATTTTTAATTGCTGTTGAGTTTTTAGTAAATCATTAGCTAAATTTAAGGCTGTCATCAATAAGGTTTGCTCAGGGGTACCGATAGTTTTGCTCGTTTTTGCTTTTGTTAAGCGGTTAGTTAATTCTTGTGCGGCAGATAATAGGGCAGTTTCTTGTCCTTTTGGGCAAGAAATTTTTAGCTTGCGATCAACAATGTTGATTTCTACGGTACGCTGCGGCATTGATGAAAATTCCAAGATTTATTAATAATATAGCCGACATGAAGCTATTTTGGGGGAAATTTTTTAATCATAACGATGCAACGCTTGCTATGCAAGTAAATAGGATGCTTTATAGTGCTTTTCTGTTATTTTCCTTTTCTGTTATTTTCGGCAGTGCTACCATGACGGCAATAACTCCCTGCAGATAGAAAGTTAATAATGACTGACATAACCTCAAATAACGACACCCCCGCTAACGTAATAGACTTTGCCTCTATGCAAGCTATTCTAACAAGTGAGGGTGTACAGTTTCATGCCAGTGAGCTTCATGGTGTCTTAACGGGCTTAGTTTGTGCTGGTTTTGAATTTGAAGATCAAGGCTACATAATTATGCTTCATGATTTATTTAACGAAGGTGAGGCTTTTCCAGCAGCCGTAAAAATCGCGCTAAAGCAGATGTATAGTGAATTATGGAGCAGCATATTAGATGATAACTACAGTTTTAATCTTTTACTGCCTGATGATGATGACTCTATTAGCGAGCGTGGTCACGCATTAAGTGTCTGGGTACAAGGCTTTAATCTTGGTTTTGGCTTACAACAAAAAAATAATGCGGTGGTTTCTGATGAAGTAAAAGAGGTGGTGACTGATTTTGGCGAAATCGCTAACTTGTCAGACGAAATGGAAGAGGATGAAGACACAGAGCAGGCTTATTTTGAAATAAGTGAATATGTTCGCATCTCTGCTTTATTGTGCTTTAGTGAATTAGCGACCCCACCGAACCGTGAAAGTAATAATGAGAATAAAAAAATACTGCATTAACCTTACGGCTGATAAAATGACAACCACTAAGCTAAGCGCTAAATTGAGTGTCAAATCGAAGACTAAAGCGGATAGCAAAATATGTTAAACGTATTAGCGTTAATAAAAGTGAAGCATCAATAAATAGGCGTGCGCAATGACATGATCTCTTTACCGATAAGCAAACCAGCACCAAGTAAATTACCGTTAAGCATATCAGCAATAAGTCAATTACCCTTAAGTGATTTTGGCAAACATCGCGCGGCATTTTTCACTAACATGCCAAATAACAGTATCGCACTTTTCCCCGCGGCGAGTGAGCTTACCCGCAGTAATGATACCGAGTATCCTTTTTGTCAGCACAAGCACTTTTTCTACCTAACGGGTTTTAATGAGCCCGATGCGTTATTAGTGTTACTGAAAAGTGAAGCAGGTAAAGCTAAGTCACTTTTATTTTCATTGGCTAAAGATCCCTTACATGAAATTTGGCAAGGTCGTCGCATCGGTCAAAGCAAGGCCGTGCAAGACTACGGATTTGATGAAAGTTTTAAAGTGACTGACATTGATAGCATGTTACCTGATCACTTCGATGGAAAAAGCCAAATACTTTTTGGCTTTAGTCACCATGACTTTGCCGCAAAAATTTTCATCTGGTTAAAGCAAGTTAAAAGCCGCATTCGTCAAGGGGCTAAAACACCACAACAGCTCACTGATGCCGACCCTATTGTTGAAAATCTGCGGTTAATTAAAACTGACAATGAAATCGCCTTAATGCGCCAAGCGAATGTTATTTCAGGCCTCGCTCACCAACGTGCCATGCAAAAGTGCCAAGTGGGTCTGTTTGAATATCAAATTGAAGCTGAGATTTTGCATGAATTTGCTCGACATGGTGCTAGATATCCCGCTTATGCCTGTATTGTGGCTGGCGGCGACAATGCTAATATTCTCCATTACACTGCTAATAGCGATGTATTGCAAAATAATGCCTTATTACTGATTGATGCGGGTGCTGAACTTGCGGGTTATGCCGCAGATATTACTCGTACCTTTCCTGTTAACGGAAAATTCACAACCGCGCAAAAAGCCCTTTATCAGTTAGTGTTTGAGGCTAAAAGTCTGGCTGTTAATGCCATTCAACCCAGCATGACTTTTGCCAAATTGAATGTGTTAGTCAATAAGTTTTTAACACAAGGGCTCCTTGATTTAGGTATTTTAACGGGTGATTTAACCGAGTTGATTAGCCGTAAAGCGGTTAAAAAATACTTTATTCATGGTCTTGGTCATTGGTTAGGGTTAGATGTACATGATGTGGGTGATTATTATATCAATAGTGATAGAGAGCAGACGCGTGCTTTTGAAAAAGGTATGGTCATGACAATAGAGCCAGGCATTTATATTCCGCTTGATGATTTAAGTGTTGAAGAAAAGTGGCGTGGTATTGGTATACGCATTGAAGATAATATTGTCGTAACTGAGACGGGCTTTGAAAATTTGACGGTTAATTCACCGACAACAATCAAAGCAATTGAAGCGCTCATGAAGCGTTCATAAAGTATCAAGGACGCTTTAATATTAAAGGACTCATTCCAAGCTCATCAATCACGCCATCAATTATGACCATTGATCACGACAATACGACTAACCAATGCAACGACTTATAAGATGAATACCATGGCAAACACGGATCAACATTTTGATGTTATTATCTCAGGCGGCGGCTTATCGGGCAGTTTAATGGCGTTAAGCTTAAGTCAACTCACTAAAGCTGATGGCCGTTTATTATCCATTGCCATTGTTGAATCCCAAGCGGTAAATCAAGAAACCCCTGTAGAACAAAGTACTCTGTTTGATGCCCGTGTTTTAGCATTATCTCATGGTAGTGCTCATTATCTTGATGAGCTAGGGGCGTGGAAATATCTAAAAGAACAGGCTTGTGCAATTAGCGATATTGATATTTCTGATCGAGGTCATTTTGCGAAAACAAGATTAACCGCCAGTGAACACGGCGTAAATGCTTTAGGTTATGTCATTGATATGGCACTTATTGGTAAAGCCCAGTTAGCGGCATTAAAAGAGATCAATAAAACTAAGAATAACTTGCAATGGTTTAGTCCCGACTCTGTTACTGATATTGAATGGCAAAGCAAAGCGCAAAGCGCACAGGTGGAAGTCTCCCTCAGTGCAAATAAACGCATTACCGCCAAGCTTTTACTGGCTTGTGATGGCGTGCAATCCCCCGTGAGGAAACTCGCCAATATTGAGGTGACTCGGGATGATTATCAGCAAGTCGCCTTAATTGCTAATGTTGTCACCAGTAAACCCCACCAACATAAAGCTTTTGAACGCTTTACTGAATTTGGTCCTATTGCTATGTTGCCGTTAACATCGGTTAAAGCGGGTGTATCACGTTGCTCATTAGTATGGACCATGACGCCTGAGCAAGCGGAGCATATACAGAGTCTTGACGATGATGCGTTTAATGTTGAATTAGAGCGGGCTTTTGGCAGCTATCTGGGTGCCATTATTCAGGTAGGTAAGCGCGATATCTATCCGCTAATTTTATTACAAGCGCAACAGCAAACTTATCATCGTATGGCTTTGGTTGGTAACTCCTCACATACTATTCATCCTATTGCAGGACAAGGCTTTAATTTAGGTTTGCGTGACGTAAAAAAAATGGCTGAGTTAGTAAAAAAAGCCTTGGCAGCCGAGCAAGATATCGGTAACTTTTCTTTACTGCAGGCTTACCAAATAAATAGAAAGAAAGATCAACAACAAATAATTAACTTAACCGACTCATTAGTTACCTTATTTGCTAATGATCTTGCACCACTGGTGATTGGTCGAAATATTGGCTTACACGTTGTTAATGTTGTTTCGCCATTTAAAAACGCTTTAGTGAAGAAAACTATGGGTTATTAGGCCAGAAACAGAAACAGAAACAGAAACAGCTGGATCCTCGATCAGAAACTTCGAGGATGACAACAGATCTTAACTTTGAACATAACGTTGGGCATGTTTGGAGCTAAGCAAGGAAAGTTTACACTCACAACGTCATTCCCGAGGGCTATTCGTCGGGAATCCATGTGGCATTATTTGAATTTGACAAGAGAAAAATATGCAAAAATTTGATGTGTTAATTGTTGGTGCTGGCATGGTGGGTTTAACCTTGGCGTTAGCTTTGCGTCAATCTAGCCAATTAAAAATTGCCTTGGTAGATACGTCTGCTATTTCGGTACTTGATGACAACCTAGATGTTCGAGTGAGTGCCATTAATGTTGCCAGTAAAAACATCTTTGCTAATTTAGGTGTTTGGTCTGTTATTGAAAAGAGCCGAGCGCAAGGTTATCAACACATGCATGTGTGGGATAAAGCGGGGCTTGGTAAGCTTGATTTCTCCGCTCAAGACAGTGCAAGTTTTCCCCCTGAAGACAACCTAGGTTGGATCATTGAAAACAAAGTGATCCGCCATGCCTTATGGCAACAAGCTGAATCGGATGAAGGCATTCACTTTTTTACCGATAATCTATTATCCAGCCTTAGTCAGGGAGAAAGTGAAGTTTTTGCTACTTTTGTTCACGATGCTGAAAACCCACCAGCACAACCAATAATAGCCAAACTGGTTGTGGGTGCTGACGGCGCTAACTCTTGGGTTCGCCAGCAAATGAAAATAGCGATGATTTTTAAAGATTATGATCACCATGCAATAGTCGGCACCATTAAATGTCCGCAAGGCCATAAAAATACGGCTTGGCAGGTTTTTTTACCCTCAGGCCCTCTTGCTTTTCTACCGTTAAAATCAACAGACTTGTCTGATCCCACGGCTGATATATGCTCAATTGTTTATTCGACCTCCCCAGACGAAGCCAAACGCTTAACTGCGCTCAATGCACTTGACTTTGCTAAAGAACTAACCGCGGCAAGTGATGGCAAATTGGGTAATATTGAATTAATCAGTGAACGATTTACCTACCCACTCACCATGCGTTTGGCGCAAGAGTTTGTTAAAGGCAGTGTCGTGGTTATTGGCGATGCAGCCCATACTATTCATCCGCTTGCTGGGCAGGGCGTTAATTTGGGCTTACTTGATGCCGCCGCTTTAGCACAAACTTTAACAGCCAAGCACAATGAACTGGATGACAGCGCCGTTGATTTTGTAAATTCAACGGCGCTTAAAGCCTTTTCACGCTGGCGTAAAAGTGAAGCGATGGAGATGATCGCAGCGATGGCGGGTATCAAACAAGTGTTCACACCACAACAATCACCGATTAAATTATTACGTGGCATGGGCATGAATATTATTAATCACTTTGCACCCGCTAAAAAGCATCTTATATGCCAAGCTTTAGGTATAAAAGCCGATTTGCCAGCACTCGCTTATCGAAAAGATCCACTATAAAACCGAGATTTTAGGATAAGACAAAATAATCTAAATAAAAACCAATCATCATATTGGTTTTTATTTGTTCTTTTGCTAGAACAGACTGTAAATTTTGTCATTAATTTCAAATAATCGATAAATACAAAATAATGTTCTTTATTTTATCTTAGTGCCGCTTTATGTTCTTTTTGTTTGTCTTTTTCTGTTGAATCAACGGTAAGCGACAGTTATAATTATGTTATACCATTCCGCATAAATAAGTGGTCATTTAGAACAATATGGGCGACATTAGAACCAGCAAAATTTGTGTCGATATAGTCATTCTATATCAATCCGATTTTGTGCCGTTATCATGGTGCCTATGTGTTCCCAAAGAGGCTTACTAGATAGAGTGCAGGGCTATCCGCCTGAGTAACCATTATTATCTCAGGGCCTTATAAACTCTCGCTAAGAGAACGATTTCTTATGCGGATTGGTATTAATTCTTCTTTGTTAATTCAGGTGAAATAGATGAGTAATAAAACCGTATTACATGCAAAACATTTAGCCTCAGGCGCTAAAATGGTTGATTTTTATGGCTGGGAAATGCCAATTAATTATGGCTCTCAAATAGAAGAGCATCATGCGGTTCGTCAAAGTTCTGGCATGTTTGACGTATCACACATGACCATTGTTGATGTACAAGGTGCTGACGCCAAGGCTTTCTTACGCCGTTTAGTGATTAACGATGTTGCTAAGTTAACGGTTGCGGGGAAAGCACTTTATACGGGGATGTTAAATGAAGCTGGCGGCGTCATTGATGACTTAATTATCTATTATTTCTCAGAGACTGACTACCGCTTAGTGGTTAACTCAGCAACCCGTGAAAAAGATCTTGCTTGGATGGCTAAACAGTCAGCAGGCTTTGAACTCACGATTACTGAACGTCCTGAATTAGGCATGATTGCTGTTCAAGGCCCAGAAGCTAAAGCACAAGTAGCTAAGTTATTGACCACGGCACAAATTGCCGCTGTTGAGGACATGAAGCCATTCTTTGGCGTACAAGTGGCTGACTTATTTATTGCTACTACGGGTTACACAGGTGAAGACGGTTACGAAATTATTCTGCCTGACAGTGCTGCTGAAGATTTCTGGCAAAAATTATTAGATCTGGGTGTTACCCCTTGTGGTTTAGGTGCGCGTGATACCCTACGCTTAGAAGCAGGTATGAACCTTTACGGTCTAGATATGGATGAAAGTATTTCTCCTATCGCCGCTAACATGGCGTGGACCATTAGTTGGCAGCCAACTGACCGTGACTTTATCGGTCGTGAGGTATTAACTGCGCAAAAAGAAGCGGGGGATCAACCTAAGTTAGTGGGTTTAGTGATGGCAAGCAAAGGTGTAATGCGCACTGGTCAGAAAGTGGTGACTGAATTGGGTCATGGCATTCTTTGTGAAGGGATCATAACCTCGGGTACTTTCTCGCCAACCTTAGGTCACAGTGTCGCCTTGGCACGTGTGCCACGTAGTATCAAAGTGGGTGATACCGTTGAGGTTGAAATGCGCAAAAAATTAGTAAAAGTTACCGTGACTAAGCCGAGCTTTGTCCGTAACGGAAAAAAGGTCTTTTAATCCGTCATACTTGAAATTACACCTTTATTGTCTTCCGTGTCTTTGGCGATGTCGCTTTGTCACTTAGCTATTTATGTTATTGCTAAGGGCTTATAAGCGTCAACGGCTTGCAACGCGACAATTTTTTTGTAATCGCAATTATTTAGGATTTATACAATCATCTAATGATTTTTGTGCTATAAAAATAGACATAAATTAAAAATTAAATAGGAAAATCACAATGAGCAACACGCCTTCAGAATTAAAGTATGCTACGTCTCACGAATGGGTTCGCGTTGAGAGTGACGGTATTGTTACTATCGGTATTACCGAACACGCACAAGGTCTTTTAGGTGACATGGTCTTTGTAGAATTACCTGATGTTGGTGATGCCATCACCACCGGTGATGATGTGGCCGTGGCTGAATCAGTAAAAGCTGCCTCAGACATTTATGCACCCATTACGGGTGAAGTTGTTGAAGTCAATGAAGCACTAGAAGATGCGCCCGAGCTTGTTAACTCTGACGCTTTTGGTGAAGGTTGGCTATTTAAAGTGAAAATTGAAGATGCTGGTGAGTTAGATAACTTACTGGATGCTACGGGTTACGCTGACTCTATCGCCGAATAATTTTTTCGGTCACATTCAGCCTTTATACGGCGTTGCTGAAGTTATGATTAGGTATTACTTAGTGTACTAAGCTCAACAGGATCATAACTTAAGCGCCTTGCCTAAACGCCGACTGTTTACGAAAACAATTTTTACTACTAAGCCTCTACAAATGTTTGAGGCTTTATTTTACATGCCTATGCACTTGGCTCAGGATCGTCATCCCCGTGGTGTTTTAATCGGGGGTTCCGTTTCTAAAGCGCAATGGATCTTCGATTAGAGACTTAGAAGATGACGCTTATAAAGCGTTCCTGACTATACTGCATAGACATGTTATTTTATTGGTATTTCTGATACTAAATTCATAAATTTATTTAAGTGAAACTGTATGACCTCTCAAACAACGGTTAATTTGTCTAACGCTGTGTCGTTGACACAATTAGAGCAAACACAAGACTTTATTCGTCGCCATATTGGCCCGAGTGAAGCACAAACTCAAGCCATGTTAGCAGACCTAGGTGTTGAGTCTGTTGACGCCTTAATTGATGAAATTGTGCCGAGCGATATCCGTTTAACGGGCTTGCCAAACATTGAAGAGAGTAAAACAGAAGTACAAGCACTGGCTGAATTAAAAGCCGTTGCCAGCTTAAATAAAATAAACGATAGCTACATTGGTTTAGGTTATTTCCCCACGTTAACGCCAAACGTTATTTTACGTAACGTATTAGAAAATCCCGGTTGGTATACCGCGTATACGCCGTATCAACCAGAAATTGCCCAAGGTCGTTTAGAGTCATTATTAAATTTTCAACAAATGTGTATCGACCTAACGGGTTTAGACCTAGCCTCTGCTTCGTTATTAGATGAAGGCACTGCCGCCGCAGAAGCCATGGCATTAGCAAAACGGGTGTCTAAAAACAAAAAATCAAACCTGTTTTTTATCTCTGACGATATTTATCCACAAACGATTGACGTTGTTAAGCAACGCGCTGACATGTTTGGTTTTGAAGTGATTATTGCCCCCGCAGATGATGTGGTGAATCACGACGTCTTTGGCGCACTTTTACAATATCCGGGTGCTAGCGGTGAAGTACGCGATATTTCAGATCTTATTGCCAAGGTACATGAGAAAAAAGGCATTGTAGCCGTTGCTGCCGACATCATGAGCTTAGTATTATTAAAAGCACCGGGCGAATTAGGCGCCGATGCTGTGATTGGCTCTACCCAACGTTTTGGTGTGCCAATGGGTTACGGTGGCCCACATGCGGCTTTCTTTACCACCGCTGATAAATACAAACGCTCATTGCCGGGTAGAATTATCGGCGTATCAAGAGATACGCGTGGTAACAACGCCTTACGCATGGCAATGCAAACCCGCGAGCAACATATTCGCCGTGAAAAAGCCAACTCAAACATTTGTACCGCGCAAGTATTATTAGCCAATATGGCGGCCTTTTACGCGGTTTATCACGGTCCACAAGGCTTAAAAACCATTGCTAACCGTATCCACCGTTTAACCGATATTTTATGTTTAGGCACAGCAAGTAAAGGTTTGACCGCTGTTCATGCCAATTACTTTGATACCTTAACCTTTAATCTTGATACCGCAGCCGGTTTTGATAAAGAGTGTATTGTTGCGCGAGCATTAGCCACTAACATTAACCTGCGCACTGATGTAGCAGGGCACATCTCAATCTCATTAGATGAAACCACTACCCGTGACAACATTGCCCAATTATTTACTATTTTATTAGGTTCAGATCACGGTTTAACTGTTAGCGACCTTGATGACAAAATTGTTGAAGGTGGTCATTCATCAATTCCCGCCTCATTAGTACGTGAGTCTGAAATTCTAACGCATCCCGTATTTAACTCGTATCACAGCGAAACAGAAATGCTGCGTTATATTAAAAAACTAGAGAACAAAGATTTAGCATTGAACCACTCAATGATTTCTCTTGGCTCTTGTACCATGAAGCTCAATGCCACTGCGCAGATGATCCCAGTGTCATGGCCTGAATTTGCCAACATGCATCCTTTTGCGCCAGTAGATCAAGCGCAAGGTTACAAAAAAATGATTGACGAGCTAGCCGAGTGGTTAGTGGAAATCACGGGCTACGACAAAATGTCGATGCAACCTAACTCAGGTGCACAAGGTGAATACGCAGGTTTAATCTCCATTGTTAAATATCACGCAAGCCGTGGTGATTCACATCGTAATATTTGTTTAATTCCTTCATCGGCACATGGTACTAACCCCGCAACCGCACAAATGGTTGGTTTAAAAGTAGTGGTAGTAGATTGTGATAAAGAAGGTAACGTTGACATGGCTGACTTAACAGCCAAGGCACAAGAGTTACGTGACAACCTAGCTTGTATCATGATCACTTACCCGTCTACCCACGGTGTTTATGAAACCACCATTGCTGAAATTTGTAACATTATTCATGACAACGGCGGTCAAGTGTACCTTGATGGCGCTAACATGAACGCCCAAGTAGGTTTAACCTCTCCGGGTTCAATTGGCGCTGATGTATCACATCTTAACTTACACAAAACCTTCGCTATTCCACACGGTGGCGGTGGTCCAGGTATGGGACCTATCGGCGTTAAAGCGCACCTTGCCCCCTTTTTACCGGATCATGCGCTAATCAATGTCGATGAAGTTACTCAAGGAAATGGCGCGGTATCAGCCGCACCTTATGGTAGTGCGGGTATTTTATGTATCTCCTACCTTTACATTGCCTTGTTAGGTAAAAAAGGTGTCACCGATGCTACTAAATATGCCATTACCAATGCTAACTATCTTGCGAAGAAGTTAAGCCAACATTACCCATTGTTATATACCGGTAAAAATGGTCGTGTTGCCCACGAATGTATTGTCGATTTACGCCCCATTAAAGCGGACTCGGGCATAACTGAAGTTGATATCGCCAAGCGATTAATTGATTACGGTTTCCATGCGCCCACCATGAGCTTCCCTGTAGCGGGCACCTTTATGATTGAACCAACCGAGTCAGAGTCGAAAGTTGAATTAGATCGCTTTATAGAAGCCATGGTTTGCATTCGAGACGAAGTACGTAAAGTGGAATCTGGAGAATGGGAACTAGGTAATAACCCATTACAAAATGCGCCACATACGCTAGCAGATATTACCGATACTTGGGATCGTGCTTACACCATTCAAGAAGCGGTATTCCCAGTGCCAGCGATAGCGAAAAACAAATTTTGGCCAACGGTTAACCGTATTGATGATGTTTATGGGGATAGGAATTTGGTTTGTTCATGCCCACCGATTGAGATGTATAAAGACTAAACTTTTCTTGATCACAACAGATCAAGTTGGAAACCAGTGACATCAAGTTGGAAACTAATGGTGAATATTATGAAAGGCGAATCAGAAATGATTCGCCTTTTTTGTTTGCCCAGCGAAGCTGGCAAACCCGATAGGCTGAAAGATGCCTTATCACCCCGACTAAGGGGAAGATAATCTGAATGGCAAGGGCGTCACTGGCTAACGGTGGGGTCTGAAGGAAGCCATAGGAAGTTAGAGGTACACAACTGTAAGCGATCATTATAGGCCGTCTTCCATCTCTACCTAAATCCTCTAAAGTAATGCCATCTTCACTCACCGAGAAAACACATGGCAAATACCCAAAAAACACCTCAGAAATGGCAAGTAATCGTCGAACAACATGCATTAAGTGGATTGCAAGTCGCTACCTTTTGTAAACAACAACAGATCACCCCATCAAGTTTTTATGCTTGGCGAAAGCGATTAGCTAACCAGCCGCCGCTTCCTTCAATCTCCA
>JBAHZW010000152.1:0-9066 GCA_037132835.1 Colwellia sp.
CTTCACCACATTGCAACGAGAAAAAGAACAGGTAAAAGCACACCCCGAAAATTATTTACCTTGGAATTACCCCGCTAACAACTCAAGAACCTAGACAAAACCACCAAAACAGTATGACTTAAGCTTAATCGCTTAGGTCAAGCTGCGCCTGAAATTCACGATGTCACGCTATTCTGCCGTAAGCTCACAATTTGCTACCCTCTTAAATAGGCACAAAACGTGTCTTGTAAGTATCTATTGTATATAAACCAATAAATAAGAGGTTCATCAGGCATAACTTCAATTAGTATATTAAATTTCAACACCTTGCGAATAATAAAACCATTAGAATATTTTGGCTTTTGAGGTTTACGGACTTATCAATCAAAGGTCTTTTTCTCGCCACTTCTCTTTTCCCGTCTTTTATAGGCGCCTAAGCAATGATCTTTAAATTCCCTTTTGTAAATGAACTCTGCTAACTTCCCTGCACAATACTTTTCATCCATAACAGGTCCAGAGAGTATTCTATTAACACGATCGCAGTTTTCATAACTCGATAAACAATTGAATAGGGCTATAATTAGACTGGCTGCGACTAATATTAATCCAAATAAAAAATATTGCTTACTTTGCAAAGCTTTCAAAATCTGTTATTAATTACTGTTCACCGAACCAAACATGGAGGAATGAATATGAAACACTCGGTACAAGGATGTTATCTCATTGAACAAAAAAACAATATTATGTTGGTTGATGTACAAGGAGAATTTGATGAGGAAACGGCAGAAAAATATCACCAAGATATAGCCCAACTTACGGAACAAATGAGCCATGAGCCATGGGGTTCATTAATTACCTTTCGGGGCAATGGGGTTATTACCCCTGATGCAGAGCATCAATTACGAGAAACAACACAGTATCGACAAAAGAAAGGTATGATAGCGATTGCTGTTGTTCTTTTGAATAGCGCTCACGCCGATATCCAACAACTGCAATTTCAACGCATCTACCATGACTGTCAAATAGATTTTCATCTCTTTAGTGATAGCGAAAATGCCCATCATTGGCTCAATGACTTTGTTGAGCGAGCCTGCTTATTAAAAATATAAACAACAACAAAGAGTTCCCTAAACAAGCTAATTTATGAATGTGCGCGGTACACTATGGTGACAAATAGGTTATGATAAATAAAATTCTTGTGAATGCAGTTTACTATGATACTTCAAGTACAACCAGCCACATTGATTAAGCGTTACAAACGCTTTCTAGCCGATATAAAACTACCTAACAACAAAGAAACAACGATACATTGTGCTAATACTGGCGCAATGAAGGGTTGTGCTGAGCCTAATGATACCATTTGGTATAGCACCTCAAATAACAGTAAACGCAAATATCCCTTTAGCTGGGAGTTTACCCAAACCCAAGATGACCAGTTCATTTGTGTAAACACCTTGCGCGCCAACCAACTCGTAGAAGAAGCATTACGTCAAGGTTTAATCGGTGAAATAACGGGCTTCCAAGTATTACAACGAGAAATAAAATACGGACATGAAAACAGCCGCATTGATTTTTTAGCCACCTATAATGATAAGCCTGACACCTATATTGAAGTTAAGTCAGTAACCTTATTAGAGGCGGGTCATGGCTATTTTCCTGATGCAGTGACCACTCGCGGTCAAAAACATTTACGTGAATTAATGGATATGGTCGCACAAGGGCATAGGTCGGTCTTATTATTTGCCATTTTACATAGTGGTATTAATGACATTGCTGCCGCTCATCATGTAGACCCAACTTACGCCAAATTACTCAAAGAAGCCTGCCTTGCCGGTGTTGAAATATTAGCCTATAAAGCCGAGTTTTCTCTAAAGCAAGGTGAATTTGAGATTGATTTACGTGATAAAATTCCATTTATTACATAAAAAAGATTGACTCATCCTACTAAAACTTGCTAAAAAAGCTTGCTCGAAATATTTAATATTATAGAATAAAAACAGCATTGCCATTAACTAACTGATCTAATTAGATAAAATCTTTATTTTCTCTAATTAGTTGATTTTTATCATGAGAGACACCATATATGCCTGATTGATGGGTCATATATAAATATTGGCACTTATAACAAGGGCACCATATCACGTAAAACATGATATATTAACGTACGCCTTGGTCTATGTAGCATTGGGAGAATAAGCATGCCAACAACAAAGCACAAAACACTAGGTATTCTTGCCTTAGCAGGCGTTGCGCCATATAAAGAAAAATCTGGCGAAGAGTACATGGATGAACCGCAGCAAGAGCATTTTAAAAAGATCTTAGATGCTTGGCGCATACAATTACGCCAAGAGGTTGATCGCACTGTAACTCATATGCAAGATGAAGCCGCTAATTTCCCAGATCCTATGGATAGAGCAGCTCAAGAGGAAGAATTCAGTCTTGAATTACGTACTCGGGATCGTGAGCGCAAACTTATCAAGAAAATTGAAAAAACACTACAATTAATAGAAGATGAAGATTTTGGCTTTTGCAAATCTTGCGGAATAGAAATTGGTATTCGTCGCTTAGAAGCACGTCCAACAGCTGATCTTTGCATTGAGTGTAAAACGCTGGCTGAAATTAAAGAACGCCAAATGGCGGGCTAATTTTAGCGATTACTCACTAAAAACTTCACATGCAAAACTTGCATACCTTTTCAGGGAACAAGTCATGTAACAAGCGACCAGAGAAGTCTAACCCGATTTCTCAATATCGTGGTCGCTTTGCTCCATCCCCTTCTGGTTTACTTCATTTTGGCTCTCTTATCGCTGCACTGGCGAGTTTTCTTGATGCAAAAGCATTTATTAATGATCGTGGCGAACAAGGAAAGTGGTTAGTTCGCATTGAAGATATTGATCCACCTCGTGAGCAACAAGGGGCAAGTCATGCCATCTTAACGACGCTTGAAGCTTTTGGATTGCACTGGGATGAAACTGAACTCTATCAAAGTACGCAACTTCCATACTATCGTGATATTTTATCTAACCTATCGCTAAAAAAATTAAGCTATTTTTGCCAATGTACTCGCGCAAATATCAAGGCCACTGGTGGCATATATCAAGGCCATTGCCGAACCGCTAACATACAAGCCCAAGGCAACGCGACCAGACTTATTAACCAATACGGTTTATATCAATTTAATGATATATTTCAAGGTAATGTGACTTGCGACAAAGCATTAGCTGAGGAAGACTTTATCATTCATCGTAAGGATGGTCTTTTTGCCTATCAGCTTGCCGTAGTCGCAGATGATATTTCACAGGGCATTAGCCATGTCATTCGCGGCTGTGACTTACTTGAGCCTACCGCTAGACAACTAACCTTATATCAAACATTAAATGAGCGTTTTTTAAAAGGTAATACGCCCCAGTTCGGGCACATTCCTTTAGCAATCACCAGCGAAGGTTATAAGCTGAGCAAGCAAAATAAAGCAGCGGCTATCGATAATGCGATGCCGCAACCAACACTTATTGCGGCACTAACATTTTTAGGTCAGTCACCTGTATCTGAGTTAATTGACGCTAGCGTTGCAGAAATAATGCAATGGGCAATCACACATTGGCAGCGTGATAAAGTGCCTAATACGGTTGAGATAAACATTGATTAATTACCCGTTCATTCATTTTAAACACTTAATTTAAAAGGAAATATTATGACGATCAAAACACCAAATACGATTGTAATTACTGGCGCTAATCGTGGCATTGGTTATGCCATGACTAGTATTTTTAAACAGCGTGGTGACACTGTGTATGCACTTTGCCGTAAAAGCTCAGCCGACTTAGATGCCCTTGGCGTAAAGGTGGTAGAGCAAGTAGATGTGGCGACACAAGCAGGGGTTAATAAAGCGGTATCGGCTTTGAGAGGCATTACCATTGATTTATTAATCAACAACGCGGGTATTTTACGCGATGAACAACTCAATAACTTAAATCAAGACACTATTATTGAGCAATTTAAGGTTAACGCCCTAGCACCACTGTGTTTGAGTCACGCTTTACTCGATAATTTAACTTCAGGTAGCAAGATTGCTCTAATTACTTCTAGAATGGGTTCTATTTCGGATAATAGCTCAGGCGGCAGGTATGGCTATCGCATGTCCAAAGCAGCACTGAATATCGCGGCAGTATCCTTGGCAAGAGACCTTAATCACGAAAATATCGCGGTCGGTATTTATCACCCTGGTTATGTGCAAACCGAGATGGTCAATAGCAATGGCGTATTAACTCATGGTGAGATCAGTGCTGAGGTAGCGTCGGAACGTTTAATCGCCTTGATGGATAATTTAACCATGGCAGAGTCAGGAGTATTTAAGCACTCAAATGGTGAAATATTACCTTGGTAGCGAGAGTTAAAAGATTTTAGTCGTAAGGTATATTAATTTGAGCACATAAACTTTCATGCCTATGCACTTGGCTCAATATCGTCATCCCCGTGGTGTTTTTATCGAGGACCCCGTCTCTAAAGCTTCAATTAGAGACGGTGAAGATGACGCTTATCAAGCGTTCCTGAGTAAACTGCATGGGCATGTAAACGTTAAGATCTCACCATGGAATTGCTTAAACGAATGCCCTTCAAGGTGAGTGGATGTATGCTTATCCGTTGCTTTATCTTTTTGTTACTGTCTTTTTCATGCTATTTATCTTCTCTGTTATTCTCTTTTACCCTGTACTGTTATATCATTGCCCACTATTTTATGTCTGTCTTAAAGGTCTGAAATTATCAAAAGCGTTATTAACTTATGCAAAAAATTATTCTCCAAAAAAGAGAGTAGAGCTATCACCACAGCAACGAATAAAAAGGGTGCTAAAAAGCGCGCGGGCAACAAAAAAAATGCCTCGACTGCCTCCTTTGATAGCCCGTTAATATTCTCAAGAGATCAGCATCCTGTTTCACGCCAATTACTTAGCCCAAATGCGCTAAAGGTACTATATCGCTTAAACAAAGGAGGCTTTGACGCTTATCTTGTTGGTGGTGGCGTACGCGATATTTTATTAGGTTTAAAACCTAAAGATTTTGACATTGCAACCAATGCAACACCAGATGAAATTAAAGCGTTGTTTAGAAATTGTCGCTTAATTGGTCGACGTTTTCGCTTAGCACATATTGTTTTTGGCCGTGAAATCATTGAAGTAGCAACCTTCAGGGGACATCACGATACAGCTCCCGACAAAGAAAAAAGTAAAACAACCTCTAAGCACAGCGAAGATGGCATGTTATTACGCGACAACATATATGGCAGTATAGAAGAAGATGCAGAACGCAGAGACTTTACTATCAATGCATTATATTACTCCACTAAAGATTTTAAAGTATATGACTTTGCCAACGGCGTACAGGATGTAAACGATAGAGTTATTCGTTTAATTGGTGATCCTGAAACCCGTTATCGAGAGGATCCAGTACGTATGTTACGTGCTATTCGCTTTGCCACTAAACTCGATATGGAAATTTGCAATAAAACAAAAGCGCCTATTAAAGAACTTTCTTCGTTAATGGTTAATATTCCTGCGGCTCGTTTATTTGAAGAATTCTTAAAAATGTTCATGTCAGGAAAAGCTGTCGCTAACTTTGAACAACTGCGCAGTTATGACCTTTTAGGTTACTTTTTTCCTGCTGTCGAGCAAGCGCTTAACGATGAATCAAGCCAATACGAGTTTTTGTACGACTTTATTATGTTGGCGATGGAAAACACCGATAAACGCATAATCAACGATCAACGCGTAACTCCAGCATTCTTATTTTCCGCCATGCTTTGGTATCCATTACAAAAGCATATTCAACAAATCAAAGTCACAAGCCAGCTTACTCCACAAGATGTGTTTTTTGCGGCACTGAATGAAATAATGCCTGAGCAACAACGTAGTATAGCGATCCCTAAACGTTTTCAGTCAGTCATTAAAGATATTTGGATCTTACAAGATAAATTAAATCGACGCGAAGGGAAACGCGCCTTTAAGACCTTTGAACACCCTAAATTCAGAGCGGGTTATGACTTTTTGTTATTACGCGCACAAATAGAAGCGAGCCCTGAACTCAAAGAGTTGGCGCAATGGTGGACTGATTTTCAAGAAGTCTCCAATGACGCCCGCGTACAAATGGTCAAAGGGGTAAAGCTGCCTCAAGGATCAAAACGACGTAAGCCAAAAAAACGCCGTAAGCCCAGCGCAAAAGCAATCCCAAAAACAACTGAAGTATAACTGACGTAATAAGTAGATGCTCACAAGAAAAGTTTATATCGGCTTAGGCAGTAACTTATCAAAGCCAAGCAGACAGATAAGTCATGCGGTACAAGAAATTACAAACATTCCAGACAGTGAAGTAATTGCCTTGTCGGCACAATATTTAAGTAAACCCATGGGGCCGCAAGACCAAGATGATTACATCAATGCGGTCATTGCCATAGAAACCAGCTTGTCTGCTCTTGAATTATTAGATGCCTTACAAGTAATTGAAAATGCGGCTGGGCGGGTTAGAAAAGATAACCGTTGGGGCGCAAGGATTATCGATTGTGATATATTATTGTACGGTGAAGAGACTATCGACAATGAACGATTAACGGTGCCTCATTACGGCATAAAAGTACGAGAGTTTGTTTTATTTCCGCTCATAGAGATTGCGCCTAACTTACAGTTACCAGACGGCACATTAGTTAGTGCATTGGTGAGTAAAATCAGCAACAATGGCATCGTTAAGCTAACATTAAATGAGAATACAAATCCTTAATTTAAATACGGTACAACCCTTTATAACGACTCGCAAAGCGTAACAAAATAGAAAACATCCAAGTTCATCAACCTATTCGGAAAAGTCATGGCTAAAATATCTACTGCAAGCTTGCTTAACATGAAACAACAAGGCGAAAAAATATCAACCATTACCGCCTATGATGCCAGCTTCGCCAAATTATTTGATCAAGCAGGAATACACGCCATACTCATTGGTGACTCTTTAGGTATGGTATTACAAGGGCAAGACAGCACATTACCCGTAACTATAGACGAGATGGTTTATCACACTCGCTGCGTGAAAAAAGGGGCTGTAGAAAGCCTTATTATCGCCGATATGCCTTTTATGAGCTATTCGAGCCAAGATCTAGCGTTAGCAAACGCTGCATTGTTAATGCAAGCTGGAGCTAGCATGGTAAAACTCGAAGGTGGTGCTTGGCTTTATGACACGATTGCCGCACTCGTTGAACGCGGTATCCCCGTTTGCGCTCATCTCGGGTTAACACCACAATCGGTTAATATATTTGGCGGCTTTAAAGTGCAAGGGCGTGAAAATGATAAAGCCCAACAAATGATTGCTGATGCAAAAGCCCTTGAAACTGCGGGTGCTCAATTATTAGTACTTGAGTGTATTCCACAAGACTTAGGCAAAACCATCACTACAGCACTTACTATCCCGACCATTGGAATAGGAGCAGGTAAAGACACTGATGGGCAAATTTTGGTTATGCACGATGCTCTCGGTATTGCCTGTAATTATATGCCTAAGTTTTCGCGTAACTTCTTAAAAGATACTGGCGACATTAAAAAAGCCATAGAACTTTATATTAGTGAAGTAAGCCAAGGTAATTTCCCCGCCGATGAACACGTATTCAAATAAGCCATTAATGCTAATAAGTAAATGGCTTTAATGAATAAAGATCAACTCCAGCTAAATGGCGGCAAGGTTAATTTATGAAAGTAATCAATGACATTAGTGCGTTGCGCGCTCAAGTAAAAACATGGCGCCAACAAGGTTTAACCATAGCTTTTGTTCCAACCATGGGTAATTTGCATGCGGGTCATATCACATTAATCGCGCAAGCACATAAACATGCAGATAAAGTTGTTGCCAGTATCTTTGTGAACCCAGCGCAATTTGGGGCTAACGAAGACATTGATAATTATCCTCGTACCATGATTGATGATCAGAAAAAATTGACAGCGGCAGGAGCCCATTTACTTTTTACCCCCACAACGGAAGTAATTTACCCAAAAGGCCTCGATAAACAGAGCTTTGTTGAAGTACCAAAGGTGTCAGACGGCTATTGTGGGAAGAGTCGCCCAGGTCACTTTCGCGGTGTTGCGACCATTGTTTGCAAGCTCTTTAATTTGGTACAGCCTGATATGGCTTTTTTTGGTTTAAAAGATTATCAGCAATTACAAGTTATTCAAACAATGGTTGAAGACTTATCGATGCCAATCACTATTATTCCTGTTGCTACTAGCCGAGAAGAGAGTGGCTTAGCGCTGAGCTCTCGTAATGGTTATTTAACTGCCGAAGAAAAAGCAGCAGCCCCGGCGTTACAGAAAAACCTTCAATGGCTAGCTGAGCAAGTAATTTCTCTGCATGCACAGGAAAAAACCATTGATTTTATAGGCTTAGCCAAAGAAGCCGCTAACGCAATTAATGATGCGGGCTTACAAACCGATTACCTACATGTTTGTCATGCACAAACATTACAACCCGCCAGTGAAGATGATACCCAGTTAGTCATTTTAGCTGCCGCACACTGCGGTAAAGCACGCTTGATAGACAATTTAGTAGTTCACCTTAATTAATTACCAGTTCCATTAAATTAGTTCCCACTCAGAGTTTGTCAGCGCTTTGAAAATAAAGTGAATTTTTTGTGTATAGTCACTCTATATTAAAGGAATTCTGTGCGATTATCGAAGTACTGACAAACGCCAAAAGGGCGAGTTTAAAAGGCTTACATGCTACGTTATTGATTTCGACAAGGACGCTACATGGACGTAGCTTCTTAGAGAATGCAGGAGCTTATTCTCCTGAATAACCATTCTCTTCAATCAATGCCTTGCCTCTAAGCCTTTTAAATCTCGCTGAGTGGGAAGAAACTTAGTGAAATTGGTATCACTCTATATTAAAGGAATTCTGTGCGATTATCGAAGTACTGAAAAGCGCTGAGTGGGAAAAAACTTAGTGAAACTGGTAGTATTAAAGCCTTCTAGGTGGAGTTTTTGTAGGCTTTATTTCATGTATAGAATCCATATCCTCAAACATAATATCAATCAACTGTTGCAATTCAGCTTTTTTATCTTC
>JBAHZW010000054.1:0-19582 GCA_037132835.1 Colwellia sp.
GCATGGGCATCGACAGATTATAATGAAAAACATCAGAGTTTAACCGCAGAAGTATCGAGAAAAAGTACTGGTTTCACTTCGTTTATCAGCTTGTTATATTTTCCCGATAAAACCAAATTAACTTATCAGAAAGTTCCAGTATTTTCACTGAGGGGCGCCCAACTTAAAGAAAAAGATGCTGAAGCAATAAGACTTTTTATTGATGGTAAAGAATATATCGTGATGGTGGCCCACAACTCACCAAGACCATCAGAAAATTTATTTGTTGTGCAAGGTCAGATAGTTCACGGTGAAGTGGTTTTACTAGAGAAAACGGATCAAAGTTATACCATAACTATTATCAAGGAATAATGTACTAAACAACCACCGTCTTTAGACGGTGGTTTAAAAAATACGGACTGAAAGTCCAGCATTTCGGCTGAAGCCGATTACTCCACTTCAAAGATGTCATTTAATTTTCGCTCAAAGTGATAATCTTTGCTCATCGCTGACGGCAATATATTGGGTGGTGCTGAAACTAATAAGTGAACAGGCTATTGACTGACTGCCCCTCGTAGTATTTCAATTTTTAATGCTCATAAGCTTGCCTCGCTAGCTCTCTAACCCTAAGCCCTACATCCCCTGTTAAAACACGATAACGATACTCGTTACCCAGACAAAGTGATATTCTATTTTTATATTTTGTATGTG
Organism: Colwellia sp.; assembly: GCA_037132835.1. Classification (GTDB taxonomy): domain Bacteria; phylum Pseudomonadota; class Gammaproteobacteria; order Enterobacterales; family Alteromonadaceae; genus Colwellia. The sequence goes on from JBAHZW010000054.1 coordinate 691, forward strand.
AACCATTACGATATTTCATACCCATATAATAAACGCAACGACTAATACCAATCCCATTAATTATGTGTTCATTTCTACTTGCTAAAATCACCCATTACATTGTTATTTATTTAATAATTAGAACAACGAGTATTAAAATAAATGCCTCGTACTTGGCAATTTTTACTATGGTTAAAATAGACCAACTAATTAGCGGAACTGGCATAACTTAAAGTTATACCGTCTAAAGACGGGGATTTAAACTAATTCCAGTGAACGAATTAAGCCTAATTTACTTGGTATCAACTGAGATCAACCCATTTAATTATTGATATTGAAAGGTATCAAAAATAAACAAAACAATTGTCTAGTGAGTTACGTTGTTGTATTCTTGTATGAAGACAGATAGGCTGTATTATTCTGATAAATTCAATTGTATATAAGGATTTCAATGAAATATTTTAAGAGAACGCATTCGTTTATAACGCTGCCAATTATCGCTGCAGTTATATTGGCAGCGGGTTGTGTTAGTAAATCAAATGCTGAAATTTCAGATGCATTAGATAAGAAAGAAATCTACAAATCAATGCAGTTAGTCGCTGATTGGCAATGGAGCCGCTTCAATTCAAAAACTAATTTGTTTGAAGGTTATGGCGATAAAGCACACATGAGTGCTACCTCTGGTGACAGTCATCCTCAGGGTTGGGTCTATGCGGCCTTTTATGTTGGCATGGCAAAATGGGCAAAGCTGGCCGATCAGCAGGGCAACGACAGCTATTATCGCAAGCTCCATCAGATCGCGCAGCGTAATCAGTACTTGGTCGCCCCAAGAATCTACAACGCCGACGATTATGCCATTGGCCAGTTATATCTCGATCTCTATGAAAAATATAATGACCCAAAAATGATTGCACCGTTGCAAACCGTGTTTAATATTATTCTTAATTCGCCACCGACCATTGGTTTGTACTTCGAGCGGGTAACCCAAAAGTCTCAGTTTACTGGCGGCAATATGGGCGATCAGTTTGATGGCCGTGGTTTTGCTTATGTTCCTTGTAAAAATCGCTGGTGTTGGGCTGATGCGTTATTCATGGGACCACCCGTGTGGGTTCATTTAGCCAAAGTTACAGGAGATCAGCGTTATTTAGATTATGCCGACAGTGAATTTTGGGCCACGGTAGACTTGCTGTGGGATAAAGAGGATCACCTGTTTTTTAGAGATTCTCGTTTTTTTGATAAACGAGAAAAAAATGGAGAGAAGGTTATCTGGGCTCGTGGTGTTGGCTGGGTTGCGGCCGGTTTAGCCAGAGTGTTGGAGCACTTGCCACAAGATCACCCAAAACGGACTGGTTATGAAGACATTTTCAAAAAATTGATGACTAGGCTTGCTGGAGCACAGCAAAGTGACGGCTTTTGGCGACCTTCGGTGTTAGCACCAGAAGCTCAGCCTTATAAAGAATCTAGCGGTACAGCATTAATGGCCTATGCTTTTGTGGCTGGGGTTAATCAGGGCATATTAGATAAAGCGCAGTTTATGCCAGTGATCACTAAAGCTTGGTCTGCGTTAGTCAGTACTATTCAACGTGACGGAAAAATGGGTTGGGTTCAGCAAATTGCCGCATCGCCAGATTCAGTTTCGGCTGATGATTCTCAGATTTATGCGGTAGGCGGTTTTTTATTAACCGGCAGCGAATTGTACAAGATGCTGAATGAAGATAAACCCTAACCATTCTATTCATCTAAATTATCTGGAGTTTAAAGAATTATATGTACAAATTACTAAGTAAACTTAAGCTCAGTCTTGGTTTGGCATTGATTGTTGTTGCTGTGCCGACAACGGCTAGTGAACAAGCCAAAGTTAATGACTGGGAAAACCAGAACGTGGTGGCAATTAATAAACTGCCTCCACGGGCAAGTTTCTTTGGTTTTATCAACCAAAGTGAGGCTAAAGCGGGTGCTAAAAAAGCCAGCAATTATCTTAGTCTTAATGGGCTATGGAAATTTAATTGGGTTAAAAACCCAACAGCCAGTGAAAAGTTAACCAGTGGCGCTATTAAATTCAGTGATACGGCATTTAATGATAGTCAATGGGCTGAGATTAAGGTTCCTGCTAACTGGGAACTGGAAGGGTATGGCACACCGATTTACTTAAATATTCCGATGCCTTTTGAGAAAAATCCGCCGTTTATTCAAAAACACCATAATCCAGTTGGTCATTACCGCAAACAATTTGAACTGCCTAATGATTGGCAGAGTGAAGATGTTTATGCCTACTTTGGCGCGGTAAAGTCAGCTTTTTATCTTTGGGTTAATGGCAAAAAAGTTGGCTATAGTCAGGGCAGTAAAACTCCAGCAGAGTTTTTATTAACGCCTTATTTGAAACAGGGCAATAATACTATTGCACTTCAGGTTTTTAGATGGAGTGATGGTAGTTACCTTGAAGATCAGGATTTTTGGCGTTTATCTGGTATTCAACGCGATGTTTACCTTTATGCCGCACCAAAGGTTCGAATTGAGGACTACTTTGCTAAGGCTAATCTAAGCGATGATTATCAAGACGGTGTGTTGGATCTTGATGTCGATATTGAGGCTACTGCTAAGGCCAGTGGCAATATGACAAGCAAAGGCACCTTGAATGCCCAATTACATGATGATACTGGCAAGCTAGTATGGCAGCAAGAACGTGTCTTTGATTTAACCAAAAGTCGTAGTTCACTGTCTTTTTCGACTAAACTGGCTAAGGTTAAAACGTGGTCGGCAGAAGTGCCTAACCTTTATCAGCTAAGCTTATCGTTGAAGAACCAGGCCGGTCAGCAGACACAGTTGGTTCGTGGGAAAATCGGTTTTAAGCGGGTAGAAATTAGTCATAGTCAGCTATTGGTCAATGGCAAGCCGGTGTTGATCAAAGGGGTCAATCGCCACGAACATGATCCTGACAATGGCCATGTCATCAGCCGTAAAAGTATGTTACGCGATATCCAGTTGTTTAAAGAGTTTAATATCAATGCCGTTCGCTTAGCTCATTATCCAAACGACCCTTACTTTTACCAGCTGTGTGATCAGTATGGAATATACATGATTGATGAGGCCAATATCGAATCTCATGCTTTCTACTACGGTCTTGATCGCGGCGAGAGTTTGGGTAATAACCCCGATTGGAGTCTTGCTCATATGGCAAGAATCAAGGCAATGGTTGAGCGAGATAAAAACCATGCGGCCGTTATTACTTGGTCACTGGGTAATGAAGCCGGTAATGGTTATAATTTCTATAAAGCCTTTGACTGGGTGCGCGAGCGTGATCCCGCTAGACCAATTCAGTATGAGCGTGCTATCAATCAGTGGAATACTGAAATGTATGTACCACAGTACCCTAAGCCAGACGATCTTAAAGAATATGCGCTGGGTGATGATGACCGACCTATGATCATGAGTGAGTATGCTCACGCTATGGGTAACAGTGTTGGTAATTTTAAGGATTATTGGGATTACATCCGTCAATATCCGAAATTACAGGGCGGGTATATCTGGGATTGGGTCGATCAAGGCCTACGTAAAACCAATGAAAAGGGGCAGGAGTTTTTTGCCTATGGCGGTGACTACGGGGTTCCGGGCACGCCATCTGATGGTAACTTCTTAGCCAATGGTTTGGTAATGCCAGATCGCAAACCCTCACCAGCTCTGTATGAGGTAAAAAAAGTTCATCAGCCCATTCACTTTAAGGCCGTAGACTTAGCCCGAGGTAAAATTGAAATCTATAATGAATTTTTCTTTAAAAATTTAAGTGATTACCAGCTGCACTGGCAATTAACCAGCAATGGCGAAGTGATTAAATCAGGCAAGTTGACTAAGTTAAAACTAGCACCGCAGCAGAGAAAAGTGGTAAAGCTTGGTTATGGACGAAGGTTAAAATCACAGCACGAATTATTTTTAAATATCTCGGTAGTGACGAATAAAGACTTACCTCTGCTTAGTAAAGGTCATGAAGTCGCCAAGGAGCAATTTAAATTGCCAGCCAAGCTAATAAGCAGCATTAGCAAAAATAACTTTGGCCCATTAACTGTGCATGATACCGAACGTGTTGCCACCGTAGTGGGTGACGACTTTGAAGTGCGCTTTAATAAAGTTCGCGGCTTGCTCACGGGATTTACTTTTCAGGGCGTTGAACTACTAAAAGACGCGCCGCGGATCAATTTCTGGCGTGCGCCAACTGATAATGACTTTGGCGGCAATTGGCAAGATAAACTGCGAGTATGGAAATCAGCCTCAGAGCGTCAATATTTGGAATCGGCGACGATTAAACAACTAGCCGATGGTCAAGTTGCATTTAATACCTCATTTAGGGTACCTGACGTTAAAGGTAAAGTGACGATCAATTATCTAGTTAATGCCAGTGGTGAAGTTAAGGTTGATTATCAGTTTGAATCTAAACTTGAACCGATGATCCGCGCGCCACGAGTTGGTATGAAGCTTGAGTTGTTTGGTGACTTGGACTCGCTGGATTACCTTGGTCGAGGTCCTCAGGAGAACTATCAGGATCGCCGTTATGCCGCTCATGTTGGTCGCTATCAGAGTAGTGTCAGTGATCAGTTCCATCCCTATATGCGTCCTCAGGAAACGGGCTATAAAACAGAAGTTCGTTGGGCTCGTTTATTAAACAATGAGGGTATTGGTATAGAAATCAGTGGACAACCAACTTTTGATTTTAGCGCTCTACATTATCAGATTGAAGATTTAGACCCCGGAATGTACCGCAAAAATCGTCATTCTGGCGAGCTTCAACCACGGGACTTAGTGAGCGTAAATATTGATTTTGGTCAGATGGGGGTTGGTGGTGTCGAAAGCTGGTTTACAACGGCACTGGAAAAATACTCACTGACCAGTAAAAAATATACCTATCAATATACTTTAAAGGGGATTCGTAATAAACCATAAGATATCATGCCTATGTAGTATTCTCAGGAACGCTTTAGAAACTGGATCCCCGATTAAAACACCACGGGGATGACGATCCTGAGCCAAGTGCATAGGCATGTAAGATATTGGTGTAAAGTCTTAAATCCGTGTTTTTGTTACAAGAGTTATAATATTATTTTACGCCAGTTTGAAGAAGTAATACTTTTATAAAAAAAGAAGGTCATAACAAGATTGTTATGACCTTCTTTGTTGTAAAAGGATAGAACTTAAAGCCAATGACTAAGAATAAGTCATAAAGTTAAGTTTTATGGCTAAGACTTTAGCTGTTTTTTATAAGCTTTTGCTATTTCTATATGGCGCTTAAGGCTATTGCCTAGATGTTCGCGAGTTGCAATTCTCGCCGCTTCTATCTCTTTATCTTCAATTGCTTGGGCTATATTACGGTGCTCTGTTTGAATGATTTCCAAATAATTTTTTGGGTCAAGCGTCTGTATATTCTCAGTGATGATTTCTCGTGATGGGATCACACCTGAGCCAATATATTTTATAAAACGGGAAAAATATGGATTACCTGAGGCATCACCTATGGCTAAATGGAATGCAAAATCTTCTTTAACCGCATCATTGCCAGCCGCCACCTGTTTATCGAAATTTTCTAAGCATTTCCAAAGGGTCTTTATATGTTTTTTAGTACGATTGGTTGCCGCCATCACAGACATTTCTATTTCAACAGCCATGCGAAGTTCTAGGATTTTTACAGCATCTTCAATTGAACTAAACTCTTCTTTTTCAATCTCAAAAGTCTTTTTGAGGCTTGTATTAGCAACAAATATACCCACCCCTTGTTTGCTAATAATCAGACCTTCAGCCTTAAGTGCTGCAACGGCTTCACGAACGACACTACGACTGACACCCGCTTGTTGTTCAATTTTTTTAGATGAAGGGAGTTTTGTTCCTAGTGGTAAACTGCCATTTATAATCTGAGAGCGAAGGGATTCAACAAGCTCATGAGTCAAGCTACGACCGTTCTTAAGTTGTCCTATGGTAAATGGTTTTTCTGGCATTGTTGATTTCCTAATCGTCGCAATGATATCTTATCGTTAATTAATAAAATTAACATGACACATGATTGAATTGTTAAATATTTTAGAAGTATTATTAGGTTATAACATTTATATCTCTCTTATCAAAGCAAATCTAACTGTTTGAAATTTTTATGTCATTTGTTTTTTATTTTTATTGATATGATTTGTGTCATATCACAGAAGTAATATTAGTAACGGTGATAAATTGGCTAACATCATTTTATCTGTTTTTATCGGCACTAACATTTTCAATGGTATACATCTCGCTACATATAGGCGTAGGAACATTGATTTTATTTGATGCAATGCAACTCACTATGGTCGTTAAAGTCTATTGCGTGGGGACATTTCGTCACGACTTGAATCGCTCGGGCTATTGATTGCCTACTCAGGTTGGAGCTACTTGTTATTACCCAGTAAAAATACTGCCGGCCCTTCTATTGATAGTTTTATTTTAATGCTAATCTTTGGTCGAGCATTGGCTATTTTAAATTGTACCGTAATTCAATGCTTAACAGAGCCAGTTGAATCAATTAAACTACGTCACTTTATCGAAGTTTGGAAACTTGATATGATAAGATACGAACATTATAGTACATAAACATCTGCCGACTCGGTGCTCCCCTTAAGAATCAAATAAATGAACCCTTGGATTTTGGCTATAAGACCTCGAACACTGCCCGCGGCAATTGGCCCTCTATTAGTTGGAAACATATTAGCCCTCGAATTAGATCAGTTCAGCATTTTACTTGCTTGTAGCTCTATGTTTTGCGCCATTTTGTTGCAAATTTCAGTTAATTTGTCTAATGACTACTTTGATTTTAAGACTGGCGTCGATACTGATGAGCGGTTAGGCCCTATGCGAGTAACCCAGAGTGGTTTGCTTTCACCAGAGAAAGTTTACAATGCTATGGTACAGAGCTTGGTCTTGGCACTTATTGTGGGGTCTTATCTCATTTATCATGGCGGCTGGCCCATTGCACTACTTGGAATTATTACTCTTTGTGGCACCCTTGGCTACAGCGGAGGGCCATATCCTCTGGCATCTCACGGTTTAGGAGAGGTTGCCGTCTTTGTCTTTTTTGGTCTTGTTGCCGTTGTTGGGAGTTATTTTCTACAAGCAGGTGAAACCAGCACCGCCGCTTGGATATTAGGCAGCGCAATTGGCTGCTTAAATGCGGCAATCATGTTGGTCAATAATACTCGGGATATTGATACCGATGTTAAGGTCGGTAAGAAAACCTTGGCAGTTCGCGTTGGCGAAGAGCAGGCACGAGCGCTCTATCAGGCTTTTGTCTACTTACCTTTTGCGCTAATTATTGGTGGTTTTGTTCTTGGGTTATTGCCAGGTGTTCCAGTCTTACTGGCAGGGCTTTCACTGATATTTGCACGTAAGCTTAGCCGTGACTTTAGTGTGGGTTCAGGTGAAGCATTAAATCCTTTGATCGGACGAACAGCTAAACTCAGCATTGTATTTAGTGGTTTGTTTAGTATTGGTCTGTTTTTTGTTTAATACCCATATGCATAGCCTCACGTTTATTTTAAATATTACTTTGTAAATATTGATAGCGTTCAGAGCTGGATTGTACGCTTATTAACGTCAATTGAGCTTTTTACTCGACTATAGTCGCTTTAATTTATTTCTAAGGTAAGATAGAAAATCCTCCACCTTTACCTTTGTTGAAATATGCCCGTCTTAGAACAATTATTACTGATTGTAATAGTGCATTTTTTTGCTGTAGTGAGTCCAGGACCAGATTTTGCGCTTATATTAAAACAAAGTATTCGCTATAACCGACGTATTGCCATTTATACTAGTTTTGGTATTGCTGCCGGTATTATTGTCCATGTAACCTATTCATTAGTGGGTATTGGCCTCTTAATTGCCAGTGATGCAGCTTTATTTAGTGCCTTAAAATATATTGCTGCGAGCTATTTTTTCTATATAGCTTGTCAGTGCCTATGGGCTAAAAAGCCCGAGAGCAACTTATTAGCAACAGAAGAAAAAGGTATCAATAATAAGTCACTAACACCGATTAAGACGGATAAACTTGATGTTGTTACCCCATGGCCATCAATTAAAAAAGCCTTTGTTCATGGCTTTTTAATCAATGCGTTAAATGTCAAAGCCACGTTATTTTTCGTTAGCTTGTTCTCGGTGGTGATTGTACCGCAAACATTATTAAGTCTTAAAATCGCTTATGGTGCTTATTTGGTTGTTGCTACGGGGGCATGGTTCTGCTTTCTTTCCTGCCTGTTAACTCACGATACTGTTCGCTCAGTATTACAACGTAAAGGCTATATTATTGATCGGGTTATGGGCGTCTTTTTATTGTTATTAGCCTTGCAACTCCTTTTGAGTGAAATTAAGTAACATACCGAGAAAATAAACCCTGTTACCTGATGAGCAATCACTTCATTTTTCTAGTACAATATTCATCTTAACTAAGATTAAATTGTTGATAAGGGTTCGTTTTGTCAGAAAAAAATGTAATTATATCCATTGGTGGTGATATTGAGAAAGCTATAAAAGGCGAATACTCAATTGATATGAAAGCGGTGTTGATTGAAGGGTGGAATAAAACATTACAGTCAAGAATGTCGATCAATTTAGCACTCTGCTTAGTGTTCCTTTTTGGTATGATAGTATCGTATATTTTCAGTAGTTTTTTTGGCGGTATTGAGAAAGTTATTATAGACCCTCAACTGTTGCAGATGATTAATGTCATTGTCACCATTGCTGTCTGGCCGTTTATCGCCGGTATTGAAATGATGGGTGTGTATCATGCCATTAACAAACCGACTCAAACCAAAATGGTTTTTTCTTTTTTACACCGTGGTAGTTGGGTTGCTCTGTGTGCATTGTTAACCTCGGTATTGGTGAGTCTTGGCATTCAATTATTGATTATTCCAGGCATTTTATTAGCGGTAATGTTGTCATTAACAGCACCTTTAGTGGTAGAAAAAAAATTATCTCCCGTACAAGCTATTGTTATATCAATCAAAGCATTACGATTTAAGCTTATGCCTTTACTCGCTATTTATGTTGTAATGTTTTTTTCATTAGTGTTTATACTGCTGCCTTTAGCTCTACTTATGGAGTCGACTTTTGCACCACTTGCTATTATGGCGTTTTTATTTGGTTTGTCCTATTTAGTGCCATGGTATTACAACGTTAAAGGGATATTGTATCGTGAAATTTTCGGGGTGTTTGTCGATGAAAACATCTCTAAAAAAGACTTAGACAATGCGATCAGAAAAGATGCCACTCAGCAGGGCTCAGATGATACCTTTTCCGCGTGATTTCATCATAAATAAGGAGACTTTATGCAAATAAAGTTATTTGTTCACTTATTATTAATTACTACGCTCGTTGTTGCTATATTAGCACCTTTTACTTTTTTACAAACTCAACCGCCAGAAGTATCAAGTGACATTGAAAAAGTTGCTGTTGTGGCGTCTATCGATAAAATAAGCTCAGCAGCAAAAGAAAAAGCAGTGAAAAAAATAAAAGAAAAAGTAGTAGAGCAACCTTTACATACGGTTAACCTACCTAACTTTGCTGATATTTATGATATACCGACTAAAAAGCGTCAATTCTTTGCTTTCATTCGACCCTCCATTGAAGCTAAAAATAAAGAGTTAGCACAAGATAGAAGGCAACTTGAATCTTGGCATGCTCATATATCATTAGGTTTAGGTTTGACGGAAGAGGAGCAAGCTTCATTACAAGTGTTTATTAAGGCTTATAGGATTAATAAGCAAGCTTCAACACTCCAGCAAGTTAATGATTTATTGGAGCGTGTTGATATTATTCCAACCCCACTGGTATTGGTACAGGCAGCTAACGAGTCGGCATGGGGCACATCACGTTTTGCTCGTATAGGCTTAAATTTCTTTGGTATTTGGTGTTATAGAGCCGGCTGTGGCATGGTGCCTAGCGGACGAAATTCGGGTGCAAAACATGAGGTTGCGGCATTTGAAAGTGTTGATGCAGCTGTTTCAGGATATTTTAATAATATAAATAAGCACAATGCTTATCATGTATTTAGAATAATTCGTGCTGAATTAAGAGTACAAGATCAGCCTTTATCACCTAAAGTTTTAGCAGCAGGATTATTACCTTACTCTGAACGCGGTAGTGAATACGTATTAGATATCACCGATATGTTACGCCATAATGAGCGCTATTTTGTTAAGCCAAATAATCCCCCCGTTTATCCGTTGAATAATAAGTCAAGCAACCTTAGCCAAAGTGATGGTTGAAGTAGTAAAGTGGCATAGTTAATAGCCTAAATTATAGGTTGGTAATATTGATAAAGAGTGACTCATCAATATTTGAAGAGGAAACATGCTCCTTCTCAAACTCATATTCTTCTTTTTCACTGGTTCGATCTATGGCTAAGTTTTCAAAATCAAATAAATTGGTATCGGCTAATTGGCTTAAACTCACGTTGGTTAACGATTTAAAAATAGACTCGACTCTCCCAGGGGTGTTTACATCCCAATTTCTCAACATCGCTTTTATATTTTGTCGTTGTAAGTTATCTTGTGAGCCACATAAGTTGCAAGGGATTATCGGAAAATCTTTGTAGTTGGCATACTCTAGTAAATCTTTTTCTCTACAGTAAGCTAATGGCCTAATAACGATATTTCGTTTGTCATCAGAAAGAAGTTTTGGTGGCATGCTCTTGAGTTTAGAGCCAAAAAACATGTTTAAGAACATAGTTTCAACCATGTCATCCATATGATGACCGAGCGCTATTTTTGTTGCGCCAATTGATTCAGCAAATGAATATAATGTGCCTCTGCGTAATCGAGAGCAAAGGCCACAAGTTGTTTTTCCTTCATCAACTTTTGCTTTAACTATCGAATAGGTATCTTTATCTACAATATAATAAGGGATCGCTAAGGATTCAAAATAAGCAGGGAGTATCTCTTCTGGAAAGCCAGGTTGTTTTTGATCTAAATTAACAGCAATAATTTTAAAATCGATTGGGGCTGATTTTTGTAAGGCGATTAAAATATCTAACATGGCAAAAGAGTCTTTACCTCCACTTATCGCGGCCATTACCACATCTGACGCTTCAATCATTTTATAATCAAAAATGGCTTTACCTACATTTCGTCTAAGTTTTTTTGTCAGCTTACTTTGTTCAATACTGACTTTAGGGACGCTTGATACAACCATGATTAGCAATAGCCTTGAATACATACAATAGGAAAAAAAGATTATATCCCCGTTCACTTTGAATATACAGGTTTCAGCACGGATTTAAGAGGGATAAGAATGGCACTAAGAAAGCGCATTTTATTGAGAGGAATAAGGGATGCTTTACAGAAAAACACATAAAATAAGTGAAGTTTATACTCCACTTATTTTATTTAACCCTATGACTAAGGCGAGTTATACACGACGAAGTAGTTGCTGGTTTAAACGCATTAATATAACGTCACGCTCTTTGTTCCAGTTTAGCTCTTCAGCCATCGTATAAATAGCTTGAGTAACAGTATTTACAAATTTACCGTAGGTATTATAAGTTTCATCAGCATCGGTAGCACAAAAAACTAACTGCACAGTATCGACCAGTTTATCGCCTTCCCACATAGAAGAAATATCGGGTGTTTCTTCATCTTTGGGGCTATAACCCAATGAAATAATATCGCCGTTAATAATGGTTTTCTTCTCTTCGTCAAAACGGACGATAGGTGATAGGCCATTAGCGATCATCGTTGTGTGTTTAAGTTCATGCTTTTCTACTGCTTTGGTAAACGCGGCAGATATTTTTTGATATAACAACTCAAAAGGTTTTTCACCATCGTAGTCAATCGCTGTACCTTTAAGTAGTCTTCTTGACATTGGCATACTGACAACAGCATAAGTTATAGCTGATGCCGTTTTAGGAACGACATAACCTTGATGTAAATAACGAGCAGATATCTCTCTAAAAGTATGTGTGACACTTTCTTTTTTATCTTTTTCTCGAGCAAAAATATCATAGGTCAAATGTTGGTGATCACGTACTTTTAAGTCATTTGGCTCAAGACCGATTTCCTCAGCAATCATCTCAACGGCTGAAATAACTTTTTCGTGGAATTCAGCTGCATCTTCACGTAAATTTTCTCCCGTAGCTAAAAAGAGAAATTTAATTTTGTTAGAGCGTTCTGCACCATCAAAATAGCCTTTAAAAGTACTGTTGTGAAGAGGGCAATAAAAGAAGAAAGATTGTTTTTCAGTATGTAAAACTTGTTGTTCATCATTGTGACGAACACGCACTAATCGATTGTTAGCAACAAAGTTAGCATGAGGTATATTACACTTTTCAACAACATCTAGAGCAAGCCAGCCCAGCTTTTGATAAAACTTTTGATATGGTTTTTCTGCTGAAGTATCAATTTTCCCAACAACTAATTCTATAAGCTTGTCAGTTAGCGGCATCTCGGCAATTAGATAGTGATTATCACGAGATACTTTAGGCACATAGACTTTAACTGAAGCGCGATGTCTACGGAAAACTGAATTTGTTTTTCTCATTTTTAATTCCTTATTTATAGTCGATTACATTTGTTTGTTTATACTCTTCATTTGAGCTGTGTCCATAACAACCCTTGAAGCTCACAATGGAAATTTATATTTTCGCATTGCCGATTGACCTAAATTAGCTCTCGATAGAGATAAATACCTATCGCAAGTATAACTTAACAGGAGACTTTAGCTGTCTGCTGTGTTGAAAATAATTTATGACAATTTCCCTTTTAGGAGCATACGTAAATAAATATATCATTGATTTAAATATAACAACTAGATTTAAGTCAATACTTTATTAAATTTTTCTATTTATGTTGCAGTTTTTCTGTCAATGCTTGTTATTGACGCTAGACCAACAATTATCCATCTATTAATCGAGGAGTTTATTGGTAAACAACTTAAGAGTACTTTAATACAATAATATATTCGTTTTGATATTAGCATTACAGTAATGAGCAAAGCTAGTAGATTTAAAGAAGTAATATATTGATAAGCAATCTATTTTATAAAACTTATTTTAATAGTAAATTATTATCTCTTTGTTACATGCCTATCACTTAGCTCAGTATCGTCATCCTCGTGGTGTTTAATACGGGGATCTAGTCTCTAAAGAGTAATAGAACTTCGAGTAGAGACTTCGAAGATGACGCTGAAAAAGCGTTCCTGAGTCAACTACAGAGGCATGCTTTATTATGCGTTTTATTTTTTGAGAGGGGGATGTTGTAATTTTTAAGATGGGGACTTAAGTCAATTAATTTTAAAGGCTTATACCTATTTTTCTAGGCTAAAAACACTTTCAAGACAAATTGTAATTACAAAAAAACCGCTATAAAGCGGTTTTTTTGTTTTATATGGTGCGCGGTAAGTGATTCGAACACTTGACAACTCGCAAGTCAGGCGAGGACTCTACCACTGAGCTAACCGCGCAGAGTTTTGTTTGTTAAACCAAAATAAAAAATAAGTTAGTCAACAAAAGTTGATTGTCTCAACGAGGCGCTATGTTAGCTTTTGGTTAATCGCCTTGCAAGTGGTTTTATACAATTAATTTGAAAAGCATTAGCATTTGCTGCTTTAATCGTCAATATGATCAATTACTGTCTAGCACTGTTATATTTAAAGTGAGCAGGCAAATAAAAACAGCACGTTAAATAAATAATGATGAGGCTATTTCTTCATCAAGAGTATTGGGTCAGGGGATTGTTTTTAATACCCTGTTGAATAAAGCGTAGACGCCAAGCAAGTAAAATTGCAGCTGAGGTTAATCCCACAATGAAACCTATCCAAAGACCATAAGGACCCATTTTAGGGACAAGCCAATCTGTCACGCCTAATATTAGCCCAACCGTTAGTCCTATTAGCCAATAAGAAATAAAGGTAATATATAAAATTGACTTTGTGTCTTTATAACCCCGTAATGCACCCGCGGCAACGACTTGCACAGTATCGGAAAATTGATATGCAGTAGCTAGCAACATTAAACTGGCGGCTAATTCTATGACGGATTCTTCTGTACTGTAGATACCTGCAATCTCCTTTCTAAAAACGACTGTTATCATGGCGGTGAAACAAGCTAAAAGTAAGCCCAAAATCATGGCATATAAAGTGTAATCTCTCGCTTGTTTTAGGTTGTTGTTACCGACGGCATAACCTACTTTGATTGTTGTTGCCATGGCAATGCTTAATGGCACCATGAAGACTAGACCCGTGAAGTTTAGTGCGACTTGATGACTAGCCACTATTTCCGCACCAAATGGCACTAAAATAATAGCAACAACGGCAAAGAGACTGACTTCGAAAAGTAAAGACAAGGCGATAGGAATGCCTAAAGCGAGAATGTTTTTTATTTCACTCCAAATAGGCAAGTAAAAAGCATTAAAGATATTGGCCTGCTTCAGTACTTTTGAGTAATAACAGTAAATAAGCATACTGATAAACATTGACCAGTAGACTAATGCTGTTGCAATGCCACAGCCAGCACCGCCTAATGCAGGTATGCCAAACTCACCATAAATAAATATATAATTTGCAGGAATATTAACGAGTAAGCCTATGATACTGATGACCATGGTTGGTTTGGTATAGGAAAGCCCTTCCGAGTAGTTTCTAAGTACCAAATATAAACAATATCCAGGCGCTCCCCAAACGATAAAGCCTAAGTAATCAAACATTAAGGCTTCAAGGTTACCATCTAAAGTTATCAGCGGGGCAATTATAGGTGTAATAATATAATAGAGACCAATCAGCGATAAACCGAGAGCTAAAGCTATCCAGGCAGTTTGATAAGTTTGCTCTACTATTTCGGTATATTTTTTTGCCCCTGAAAGTTGAGACACAATTGCGGCTAAGGCCATGATCAAGCCATAGATTGTTAATATCAACGGCAGCCAAATACTGTTTGCTATAGCTACGGCGGCTAAATCGATGGCACTTACTCGGCCGGCCATAACTATATCAACAAAGCCCATGAGATTTTGAATGAGCTGGGCGATTAATATAGGATAAGTGAGTTTTAATAAACTTTTACTGTGGGATAAAAAACTAGCTAGGTTCATATAACTGACAACTTTTAACAAAGAGAAGAGCAAGGGAGAGCGGTTTGTAAGTACCGTTAAACGGTAAGTATCATAATTGAGGTCGCATGAGTAAACAAGCTGAATTGTCGAATGAAAAATCCTTAAAAAGCAGCAGATTTTTTTGGTCTTTACAAGGATAGCCGCAGATAGATTAAATTATTAGTTAATCATCACAATCAACGGTTAGCTGGATCTTTTTTCTATATTCATCAACATGTAAATTATAGTGAATTTCATTACAGCATGAGGGACATTCATCATAATAGTCTTGATCACCTGCAGAGCTATCAATCGTTGCATGTAAATGGTGGCCACAATGTGGGCAAGTAATGCGTTTTTCAGTCAATTGAGTGTTCATACATTCTCTCCATCGGTAAAATGAAAAAGGGCTTTATATTTTAACCCTACAGAGTATGGCTTTATTTGTGGAAATTACCAAGAAATACGTCACATTTAAGCGGGATTTAGTCGCGAAATACTCAAGGTTTAATTTTTAGTCATTTACATGTATATACCCGTTACCAATCAAGATGCATATTGCAGAGTACTTGAGCCATTTCAATCTAAGGCGCTGTGATAGAAATAAGGGCTACGGGTATAGTTATCCAAACTTCATCAAGACAAGCCCACATAAATATTTTTTAGCAGAGCGTTTTAAATTTTATTTCTATTGATTTTAATCCTCTAGTTGAGTATCGAGGTATTGTAGCTTATTTGGTATACCGTCCCACTTCTCGGCTTCGGGTAAGGGGGCTTTCACTTCAGTGATTCTTGGCCAATGTTGGGATAATTCAGCATTAAGTTCAATAAACTCTTGTTGATCTTCAGGTACTTCATCTTCTTGAAAAATAGCATTGGCAGGGCATTCAACTGGACATAAGTCACAATCAATACACTCTTCAGGGCTAATAACAAGAAAGTTTGGCCCTTCGTAAAATGCATCGACGGGGCACACTGCAACGCAGTCAGAGTATTTACATAATATACAGTTATCGGTTACTACAAAGGCCATAGTTTTTATAAAGTCGGTGATTTTCATCTTAAAAAGTAGACTAGATCATACCTTTGTTGAGAGCAATATCAATCTCTTGTTTCTAAAATGATAGCGTACAGGTAAAATAGTTAAAAATATTCCTCTTGCTATGTTGGATCTCAAAAGAATGATTCGTTTAACCAATATTAAACTTGCACTTGACCATGAAGAACACGAACTTGAGCAAGCTATTTTAACTAAATTAGCGATTAAAGACGTTCAATTAATTAATTTCACCTTGTTTAAGCGTAGTTATGATGCCCGCAAAAAAAGCAATATTCTCCTTATTTACACCCTTGATGTTGAAACAACACTTAACGAAGCGCTACTGACAAAGTTTAGTGATGATACTCAAGTAAAGGAAACGCCTGACATGACGTATAAATTTGTTAGTCAAGCGCCAGTTAATCTAACCAAGCGTCCGGTGATTATAGGAATGGGGCCTTGTGGTTTGTTTGTTGGTCTTATCTTAGCGCAAATGGGCTTTAATCCTATTATTTTAGAACGTGGTCAAGAAGTGAGGCAACGTACCAAAGATACCTTCGGTTTTTGGCGAAAGAGAATACTCAATACTGAATCTAACGTGCAATTTGGTGAGGGGGGCGCTGGAACTTTTTCTGACGGTAAACTTTATAGTCAGGTTAAAGACCCCAAACATTATAGCCGAAAAGTGCTGCATGAATTTGTGGCAGCAGGTGCTCCTGAGGAGATTCTTTATGTGAGTAAGCCTCACATTGGTACGTTTAAATTAGTGACCATGGTTGAAAAAATGCGGAATCAAATTATTGAACTGGGTGGCGAAGTTCGATTTAACCAACGGGTTGATAAAATACATTTCATTGATGTTGATGGCAATGAATGTACCGCTGAGGGCATTGATGGCTATCAAAATCAGAAAGTAACGGGGTTAACTTTAGCGGGTGGAGACTATTTAGAAACAAACTCGATTGCTTTAGCCATCGGTCATAGTGCTCGTGATACTTTTAGTATGTTATTTGACTCTGGTGTATACATCAAGGCTAAACCCTTCTCTGTTGGTTTTCGAATTGAACATGAGCAGTCAGTTATCGATGAAGCACGTTTTGGTGACAACATAGGCAATGATATTTTGGGCGCAGCGGATTATAAGTTGGTGCATCATTGCAGTAATGGTCGTTCTGTTTATAGTTTTTGTATGTGTCCCGGCGGCACGGTAGTCGCGGCGGCATCGGAGATCGGTGGGGTAGTAACCAATGGCATGAGTCAATATTCACGACATGAGCGTAATGCTAATAGCGCCATTGTTGTGGGTATAGAACCCGCTGATTTTAGCAATAATGTAACCAGTGGTGAATTTGCCAGTGAACGTGATTACGTTCTTGCGGGCGTTGATTTTCAACGTAAATTAGAAAGGAAAGCCTTCAAACTAGGCGGTGAGAATTATAATGCGCCCGTTCAACTTGTTGGTGATTTTTTAGCGGGTCGTAAAAGTGGAGAACATGGCTGTGTTGCACCATCGTATAAGCCTGGGGTGAGCTATTGTGACTTAAGTGAAATGTTACCTGATTATGCCATTGCAGCTATTCGTGAAGCGTTACCAGCGTTTAATAAAAAAATAAACGGCTTTTCTATGGATGAAGCCACCTTAACAGCCGTTGAAACTAGAACATCATCACCGATTCAAATTACACGTGATAAACAAACGTTACAAAGTTTAAATACACAAGGTTTATACCCAGCCGGTGAGGGTGCAGGTTATGCCGGAGGTATTTTATCAGCGGCTATAGACGGTATAAAAATAGCGGAAGCAATGGCATTAGCTATAACGGCTGAACAATAATAGTCGTGCAATAATTTAATAAAATGGCTAATGTGAGGTTGCAGTGCTTGGCTCTGTTGTTACGAACGTTAAGACCTTGACCTGTAATATAAAATTCGATAAGAATAGTTTCCATAAACCCTTTTTATTTCCTCGTTTTCGGAAGCGTATTTTTATTGGCGGCACCTTTGTTGCTAGCCATTCTGTCAAAATAACACTAAGTAAACTCTCTATATTTGCTGGCTCTACAGATTACAGCGCTAATAGTGAGTTTTGACCATTAAAAAAGTATAAAGGTAACTACACGGGAAAGTATGCTCGAAAAGTGACTAGAGCTGCCATTGACTGGCTAAAAATAAATCCAATCATGTTTGAAAAAAAGTAATACGTGCAAATACCCCGATGGCTTTTAAAGGGGGGATACCCTATATGCTCTTATTAGCTTTGATAGAGGTCTTTGGTATTGATGTGTGCTTATGCGGTAATGATTCATCATAACTATTTAGTGCTTTATGTCGATGAATAAAAGTAAAATGTGAAGTAATAATAGTTAAGATATTACGTCTAACAATGATTTTTATACCTATACTTGCGCATGATTATCATATTAAATTCGTATTAGCTTACAATTTCACAGTGAGTTTTTCTTGTTGATCTTGTTTAGTTATGAGATAAAAGCAAAATACAAATTGTATACAATAACTTATGCTTCCAAATATACCTGAAATAGCTATTTCGATTGCTCGAAATAGCATTTCTGGTCGGTAGCTTTTAATAGGAGTTCTCATGCGGCAAATAGTAAAACTTGTGTCTTTTTTAAGTGTAGCGTTATGGATAACTGCTTGTGGGCAAAATGGAGAAGAAAACAAAACTCAAAAACGGGCAAGTGTGGAAGTTGGCGTTATTACTGTTAAGACGCAGCATCAGGACATTAGAGTCGAGCTGCCGGGAAGGAGCAAGGCTTACCTTGAGGCTGAAGTT
>JBAHZW010000153.1:0-8793 GCA_037132835.1 Colwellia sp.
GTCAATATTGTTATGGGCGTTAACCATCAGTTATATCAAGTGAATGAGCATAGTATTGTTACCGCTGCTTCCTGTACCACTAATTGTCTAGCACCCGTTGTTAAAGTGCTGCAGGAGTCTATTGGTATAAAACATGGTAGCATGACGACCATTCACGATATCACTAATACTCAAACCATTTTAGATGCTCCGCACAAAGACTTACGTAGGGCACGCGCTTGTGGACAGTCATTAATCCCGACGACTACCGGCTCAGCAAAAGCGATTACCGATATATTTCCAGAATTGAAAGGAAAACTAAATGGTCATGCTATCCGAGTGCCATTAGCCAATGCTTCATTAACTGATTGTGTATTTGAAATGCAGCGCAGTGTCAGTGTTGAAGAAATAAACCAACTCATGTCTGATGCGGCCAAAGGGAAATTAAAAGGAATTTTGGGTTATGAAACTAAGCCATTAGTGTCGGTAGATTATAAAACTGATCCGAGATCATGTATTGTAGATGCCTTATCTACCATGGTAATTAACGATAGCCAGCTTAAAATGTACTTATGGTATGACAATGAATGGGGTTATGCTAATCGTACCGCAGAGCTAATGAAGTTGATGGCTAACAGCTTAAGCTAATCTGAATTCTGGATAATTAATTTTATAAAAAGATGATATGTAAACAGTAAATCACCCGTTATTGACATTGATGATAGTGGCTAAAGTTGCCACAGTCTAGCCCTAAGCAATATCATACGTCCTACCTAGTCGCTTCACATAACTTAACATGCCTATGTAGCTTACTCAGGAACGCTTTGTCAGCGTCATCTTTGAAGTCTCTCATCGAAGATCCATTGCTCTTAGGTACTGGGTCCTGATTAAAATACCACGGGGATGACGATACTGAGCCAAGTGCATAGGCATTAACTTAATAGAATTGCTATCAGTATGTAAATATTACGGTTTAACTCTAGGGGGAAATAGTTCTATACTGTTTTAGCGGAAATCATCGGTAAATGTCGACTTGTACATATTAAGGATCAACTCTTTGTTATGCTTTTCTAAAAAAACATCTCAAGCGATAAAAATTATCACTAGCATTTTCTGCTTTCTTATTCCTGTCGGGGCAGCGGCACAAGACGAAGTGGCTATCACAATATTTAGTCAAGTTGCAGAGCAAGTAAAAGAGCTTAAAAAGACTGATTTAGCGTTATCTCTTTTGCAGTTAACTACTTTTGAAAAGCGACTTGATACGCTCACTATAGAACAAAAAACACTCTACTTTAAATTGCTTGCGGAAATACAAATCGAGCAAAACAAATATAGCGCAGCTAAGAAATCAGCAAGTCAGGGACTCACCATAGCTAAAGGTCTAGCTAGCCCAACTATATTTATGAGTGAATTATTATATTTAAAAGGCTTTGCTTATGAGCGTTTAGGTGATGTTAGCCTAGCCACTAAAGAGTATAAAAAAGGTTTGGAAGTTGCCGAGTCATTACATAATAAAGTAAAAATAGCTTCGGGCCTTATAAAGTTAGGAACTATTGCTTATCTCTCGGATGATTTTAAACGCGCGTTAATTTTACTTAATGATGCTTATAATATAGCTAGACAAACGAATGATGAAGAACTCAAAGGCAGGGCTAATAGAGAATTGGGTGTTTTGTATTCCCATTTGCAGCAAGATGTGCAGTCAATGGCTTATTATCAGCAATCCTATCTACACTTTAAAAAGGCTAGACTGCTATTAGCCGCACATAGCAGTTTAATTCATATTGCCACGACTCACATTCGTAATAAAAACTACCAGCAAGCTATAACTGTTTTTAAAACAATCATTGCAGAATCTAATAAAGATACGCCAAGTGATAGTCTGTTTACTGTTTATTCGGGCATGGCGAGGGCATATCTAAAAAAAGAAGACAGTAACCCCGAAGTGGCATATCAATACTTACTGAAGGCGAAAGCGTATTTACAGTCCACCGAAAATAGTGATTACAGATTACAATTTTATATTGATGAAGCTAACATCTTATATGAATTAAAGCGCTTTGATGATGTTTTGATTAGCATAGCTCACGTTGAAAAAATACTGGGCCATAAGCTTGATATA
Organism: Colwellia sp.; assembly: GCA_037132835.1. Lineage (GTDB taxonomy): Bacteria > Pseudomonadota > Gammaproteobacteria > Enterobacterales > Alteromonadaceae > Colwellia. The sequence goes on from JBAHZW010000153.1 coordinate 2,102, forward strand.
CCACGGGTAAAAAAAGAAAACTACCTGAGTATGATCGACCTTAAAGCTAGCGCTTTTTACCAGCAAGGTAAATTTAGTCAAGCTTATAAGACAAAGTCTAGAGTCATTTTCTTAACTGAGAAAGCCTATGAAAATGAAGATGTTCGTTCTATTACTCAAGTTCGTCTGAAACTAGAAGCTGAGCAAGCTGAGCAAGAAAATAAGATATTATACAACCAACAAATACTCTATCAGGCAGATTTACATGAAGCCAATATAGAGAATGAGGCACAACGACTTTATCTCGTTATTAGTGCGTTGGTCGCTTTAGCTTTTGTTTGGGTCATCGTTAAAATCGTTCGTAGTCAGCACAGACTCAAAATAGCCTCCAACATTGATACACTGACCGGAGTGGAAAATAGACGTAGCTTAATGAGAAAGTCTCAGGAGGCATTTACAATGGCAAAAATAAAGAAAACTCAATTGAGTTTATTGATGATAGATATTGATCGTTTTAAAGATATTAATGATAATTTAGGCCATAGTCTTGGAGATAAGGTGCTAGCGAAAATAGCACTACTTACTACTAAAATGATACGTAAAAGTGACATTTTTGGTCGCTTTGGTAGTGACGAGTTTATGATTTGTTTACCTAATACCGACCTACAATCGGCAATGAACATAGCGGAACGCATGAGAAGCTGTGTCAATGAACACTCATGGCGGATAGCTAACCTTGAAAAAGTCAGTGTTAGTGTTGGTGTCGTCTGTTTAGTGGATGATAATGACTTAATAAGTATCATAAAAAGAGCCGAGGAAAAGCTTTATCAAGCGCAAGCATCAGGACGAAATAAGGTGTGTGGTTAATGATGTTTTTCAGACAAGTTATTTGTAGTGTCTTGATCATGCTTCTGATGTATTCAGCAAGCGGCTTCACTAATGAGGCGGCTAACGCTATGGCTCCTGAAAATATAATCTCGATTGTAAATGAGCGGAGTTATACACCAATAATTACCATGCTACCGATTAACGCAGATTTATTATCTTTAATTACCCTGCTAAAGCAGTCAAACATTAAGAGTAAAGAAATTGAAATAGCGCTGGTACAACTGACATTGTCTAAGATGCCACTTAATGCTGCTGAGCAGTACTTACTTTTGGTCGTGCAAGCCTTGGTAAAAGAAAAGCGGCATAAAGAGAATTCAGTAGAAAACAGTAAAACTAATGTTATTGCTCTTTTGGAGCAAGCCGCTAAATTATCGGTACAAATTTCTGACCAACAATTAGCACAACCTAACTTTTTACAACTACATCTAATTTTAGCTAAACACTACGTAAAGCAAGGTGAATATAATTTAGCTTATATTGAGAAAGAGTCTTACCTAAAAAAGTATCACCTTTATCGGAAGAGTAAACGCTTAGCGATGATTTCTTCTTTAGAAAAGTCATTTGAAGTTGAGAATAAAAAAGCCAATAACGCCTTATTAAAAAGCCAGAATGATATTAAAATTCGCCGTGTCGCAGAGGTAAAAGGACAAAAAGAAGTAAAGCAGTATAATTTTACCTTAATCATTAGTATCGCTATCGTCTTCGTCTTACTTTTTTTTAGGCAATTAAAAATTCGTCATAAACTTATTCACTTAGCCTTAACCGATCCCTTAACAAACTTGGCAACCCGTAGTGCTTTGTTTGAATATGGTAAGAAAATGGTCGGATATTTCGGTGATAAGCAGGAAGGGTTATCGGTCTTGTTATTGAACTTAGATCATTTTAAAAGAATTAACAGAAACTTTGGCTATAACGTTGGCGATGAAGTATTAAAAATTGTGGCCAAACTAATCAAAGAGACCATGCGCTCTCGTGATGTTTTTTCTCGTCTAGGTGGCGAGGAGTTTGTTGCTTTATTGCCTGATACAGACAGCCATAAAGCTAAGGCTATTGCCATGCATATTAATGAAAAAATTTCACAATATGATTTTTCACTCGTCATGCATCAAAGTAAGGTAACTATCAGTATTGGCATTGCAACCATGAAGGACAAGCAAATGAATTTTGATGATTTATTGCATCGTGCAGATTTGGCTATGTATCAAGCGAAAGAGCAAGGGCGTAATACCGTTGTTTGTTATCACAATATTTCGGTAGTACAAGAAAGGCGCGTTAATAGCAATTGAATTCATTCATTCGATTGATATAATTAAATCTTTTGGCCTTTTATCTATTTTGTCTAACGTCATAATCGTATAAGCTATAGGTATTAATAGACTCTTTTGGGTTCTCCTACCAAAGGCTTAACCTTAAAAAATATATAAGAATTAGACTCGTAATCTCAGGAAAAATTATCTATGTCAGATGCGCTCGAATATAGCCTTGATGGAGTAGAACAAGTTCCATTAAGGCGTTTTACCGAAGAAGCTTATTTAAACTATTCTATGTACGTCATTATGGACCGTGCTTTGCCACATATTGGTGATGGTCTGAAACCCGTTCAAAGACGCATAATTTATGCGATGTCAGAGCTTGGTTTGTCTGCGTCAGCTAAATATAAAAAATCTGCACGTACTGTTGGTGACGTCTTAGGTAAATTTCACCCGCACGGTGACAGTGCTTGTTATGAAGCAATGGTATTGATGGCGCAACCTTTCTCTTATCGTTACCCTTTGGTTGACGGTCAAGGAAATTGGGGCGCACCGGATGATCCTAAATCTTTTGCCGCAATGCGTTATACCGAGTCTAGGCTATCGCGCTTTAGTGAAGTCTTGCTGGCTGAATTAGGGCAAGGCACTGTTGATTGGCAGCCAAACTTTGATGGCACCATGAAAGAGCCAATGACACTGCCTTCTCGATTACCTCATATTTTACTGAATGGTATTACCGGTATTGCTGTGGGGATGGCTACCGATATTCCACCACATAATGTCCGTGAAGTTGCCAGTGCTTGTGTACACTTAATTGAAAATCCTAAAGCTGAAGTAAGCGATTTACTCAAATTTGTTAAAGGACCTGATTACCCAACCGATGCCGAGATCATTACCCCGAAAGCGGATATTGAAAAAATTTATCAAACAGGTCGTGGCAGTATTAAAATGCGTGCTGTGTATGATATTGAACACGGTGATATTGTTATCACCGCATTGCCTCATCAAGCCTCAGGCGGTAAGATTTTAGAACAAATTGCGGGACAAATGACCGCGAAAAAGCTGCCTATGGTGGTTGATCTTCGTGATGAATCTGACCATGAAAACCCGGTGAGATTAGTGATAATGCCCCGTTCAAATCGTGTTGATATTGAGCAATTAATGCAGCACTTGTTTGCCAGCACTGATTTAGAAAAAAGCTACCGCGTTAATATTAACATGATAGGTTTAGACAACCTTCCCGCCGTTAAAAATTTACGTGTTATCTTATCTGAATGGCTTGAATATCGTCGAGAAACGGTACGTAGACGCTTACAATATCGCTTAGATAAAGTTTTAGCGCGTTTACATACCCTTGATGGCCTATTGATAGCTTATTTAAATATTGATGAAGTGATTGAAATTATTCGTAGTTTTGATGATCCTAAAGCTGAACTCATGTCACGCTTTGCTTTATCGGAAATACAAGCACACTCTATTTTAGAAATTAAACTACGCCAATTAGCGAAGCTGGAAGAGATCAAGATCCGAGCGGAGCAAAAAGAGCTAGGCATTGAGCGAGAATACTTAGAGAAAACCCTTAATTCAAAAGCGCGCATGAGCACGTTGATGAAAAAAGAAATCCTGCTCGCTGCGAAAGAGCACGGTGATGATCGACGTTCAAAAATAGTTGAACGTACTGAATCTAAAGCATTAACAGAGAAAGACCTAGTGCCTAGTGAACCGGTAACCGTTATTATTTCTGATAAAGGTTGGGCACGTTGCGCTAAAGGGCATGATATAGATCCGGAAAGTTTAAGTTATAAAGCGGGTGATAGTTATTTATGCGCATCAAAAGGCCGAAGTAATCGTCCTGTCGTTTTTATCGACTCTGGCGGTCGTGCTTTTACGACTGATGCACATACACTGCCAACGGCTCGCTCTCAAGGTGAACCCTTAACAGGACGCTTCAACCTTGCGACAGGTAATACTTTTGTCCACAGCTTAATGTCAGATGATGACACTAAATATTTGTTGGTCAGTGATGCCGGTTATGGTTTTGTTAGTAGCTTTAGTGACATGGTCAGCAAAAATAAAAATGGTAAGGCGTTAATTAGCTTACCTGAAGCGGCTAAAGTGATGGTGCCACAAAGTATTCAAAATATTGAAAGTGATCACTGCCTTACGATTACCAGTGAAGGGAGAATGTTAGTTTTTCCAGTTAAAAATTTGCCAGTACTGAGTAAGGGTAAAGGTAATAAAATTATTAATATCCCACAGGCACGAGCGAAGCTAAGAGAAGAGTTTATTAGCTTATTATGTATTATACCGAATGGCGCAGCTATTACCTTACATGCGGGTAAGCGAAAACTGACGTTAAAACCCGATGATATTGAGCATTATAAAGGCGAGCGTGGTCGTCGAGGTAATAAATTGCCTAGAGGTTTACAACGCGTATCCGCAATCGAGATAGAACCTGTAACAGGCGATTCACCAGAGACGAGTGATTAAGCGACGGGGAACAAGGTACTGAAAATAGAATTAAAAAGCCCAACAAATAAGGCTTATTTGTTGAGCTTTTTATTTTTTAGTACTTATAGCCACTAACGTATTAGTTCTACTCGTCAACTAGTTGGCACACAAGAATAGCTTACTCTTTTATTTCAGCATTATGGTAAACATGCTGAACATCATCACAGTCATCTAACATGGCAATAAACTTTTCAAAATTAGCCAAGTCTTCTTCACCTTCTACATCAATGTAGGTTTGTGGTACCCAAGTAATTTCTTCAACCTCTAATTCAAACTCTGGCATTGAGTTGGCAAATTCAGTTTTTATTTTAAAAAACTCAGTGTGTGGTGCATAAACAGTAATAATGCCATCTTCTAGTTCAACATCGGTAATATCAAGTTCAGCCATCATTAATGTCTCTAAAACAATTTCATCATCTTCACCTTTAAAAGCAAAAACAGCTTGATGATCAAACATATGAGAAACGGTCCCAGAAGAGCCAATTTTAGCGTCTGCCTTAGAGAAACATTGACGAACATCTTTAATAGTACGGTTACCGTTATCCGTTAAACAGTCAATTATAACCATGCAGTTACCGGGGCCAAAGCCTTCATAACGCGCTTCAACAAAGTCTTCACCACCAGCACCAGAGGCTTTTTTAATTGCATTATCAATAACGTGAGTAGGGACTTGATCTTTTTTAGCGCGATCAATTAAACCACGTAAAGCGAGGTTGCCATCGGGGTCAATACCACCATTTTTAGCACAAACGTAAATTGCTTTACCGTACTTAGAGTAAACTTTAGTTTTGGCCCCAGCGGTTTTGGCCATAGATAATTTGCGGTTTTGGTAAGCTCTGCCCATTTCGATGTCTTCTTTTATGTTCAAGAATATATTGCGCTAGATTCTATCAGCCACAAAGGGGCGTTGACTAGTGATCTAGAACATAAATTATTAATAAATTATAAGGAAAATCAATTAAATATTTCTTGAATTGAATGTGATGCTTATATACTTTAATGATAAGGCTATTTAGGTAAGGAATTCAAGCGTGACTAAAGAATTTTCAGAACAAGAAATTTTGAATAAAATAAATCAACGGCTATGTTTTGTTGCAAGGATTAAAGGCGGCGCTTTTACTCTTAAAATTGATAAGTATCTTCCGGCGATGTCGGCAGCTATTCATGATGGTGATCGTTTTAGAGCCGAACTTGCTGATAACTGTTTACTTGATAAAGCCTCGCGCTATTTTGAAGAAGATCCCTATACCGCTAGCTTTATTGAAAAACAAGCGATTACGCTCATTGCCCATGACTCTCGTTATGAATATGATTTAAACCGTAATCCTGATGAGTGTGTTTATGAAACGGCTTGGGGCAAAGAAATATGGAAAAAACCGCTCAGTGAAAAAACCATCTCGACAAGTAAAGCGAAACACGCACAATTTTATCGTATTGTAGCGGCTCTTGTTGAAGCTTTGATTGAAGATTTTGGACAATGTATTATCTATGACAATCATTCGTATAATTATAAACGCCATGAACGTAAAGACTTACCCGTAATCAATTTAGGTACTTCTACCGTAAAAGGTGAGCATTGGCGTCCTATTATCAATAACTGGTTAAGTGCACTACAAGGTATGACAGTTGAAGGAATAGACGTAACCGCAGCAGAAAATGATATATTTTTTGGTAAAGGCTTTTTAGCTGGCTTTTGTCATAGCCATTATGATCAGGTAGTTGTGTTGGCAACCGAGGCAAAAAAAGTTTTTATGAATGAGTTAACAGGGGAAGCTGATGAGGTAGTATTACCTTCTTTGCAGCATGTTTATAACGACACGGTTGCCCAGCATACCCAGTGGTACATTAATGAGTATCATAAAAAGTAGTGTCATCTTCGAAGTCTCCCATCGAAGATCCATTGCACTTTAGAGACTGGATCCCCGATTAAAACACCACGGGGATGACGATGTTGAGCCAAGTAACTTAATGGAATGAGTATTTCTTATATCCAATCTAATACATCTCGCATTACCGACCAGCGTGGTTTTTTTGCTTTCGGATTTTTACCTAAAATCCAATAAT
>JBAHZW010000148.1:0-8868 GCA_037132835.1 Colwellia sp.
TGATGTTAGCGCTTGATGTCAAAGATATAAGTGAAGTGCAGAGTTTTTCAATAGAACGAGCTTAATGGTAATAGCACAAAGTCAAAATACGAGCTTGTTGTGCATACCCTAGGATTTTGTAAGACAGCTTCGTGCGCATTGTTGACATTAGCTACTACCTACTTTTAAGGTCAACTGAAAGCTATAAAGCTGACCTTAACTGAAATGTTTGAAACGAAACAATTTGCCACTTTAGCCAAATAAATCTGTATTCAAATCTAAAATCCGTTGACCTCTCTTAACTGAGTATTTTCAACAACGAACCTGTCAGTTTTTTTTACACATCAAAAAATAGCTGCCCCAAAATAAAGGTAAGTTACTGATTAATGGTGTATTTTCAGTTAGGCGCGTTTTTTGCATACACTAAACGTAAATCCAAATTCGATCAGTATAATAAGAATAGAAATCATGATAAAAAACAAAATAATAGCAAGCTCTATCGCTTTAGCCCTTGGTTTTTTTGCCAACGTTCAGTCTGCTCAAGCCGGTGTGATCACAGACGTTAGTGAGTTCAACGGCTTCAGTCAACTCTATCAGCTGGATTTACCAACAAATGCCGACTACAACGGTGCGACCCCTGGGTACAACATCGATAATTCGGGCAATACTATTGTAGGTGGTATCGACCGTATTGCTTATTACATGGAATTGCAGCAATCCGGTGGCGATCGCCAATGGCTTTGGGTTTCTATGGATGCATTTACTCAAGACTTGACGAAATACGGGGTTCCTGTCGGTACCACCATTTGGGATCAGACGTTAAACAATATGAATGTCGAGTCAAATGTTGACGGGATAGTAGCAGGGACTGGCATCACAACTGGTAATATGGAGTTTTGGAGTAATTGTTATGGTGGTTCGAACGACTCTGGCATAGCAAATTCAGGTAGTAATTACGATACGGACGATCAGATCCACACTACTAACTGCTATGGTTCAATGCAAATCCATAATTACGGTGCTGATCAAACACTATTCGCATGGAATGCTTGGGATAACTCAGGTTTCACAGATGAAATGGGGTTTGGTAATAATACAGGAAATGAGCATTCTGATTGGACGTTTATGGGGAATGCAGGTACATATTCTTTGAAAAGTTTGGAAGTCTGGGTTAAACCTAGTATTCAGAGCAGCATTCAAGAAGTTCCAGAGCCTTCAACACTAGCTATTTTTGCACTAGGACTGATTGGTTTGGCATCACGTCGATTTAAGAAAAAAGCTTAAAAATTTCTCAATCGTTTGATTCTATAAAACATCAATTGTAATGATTGGTGTTTTTTTGTTTCTGGTGGTTAGTAAATTACACCTCTCAACTATCATCATAGGATTAGCACTCCTTTGCTATACCACATAAACATATACTTCTAGCTGTACCATTAAATATTTAGCACTACTAGAGCCTAATATTTAATTTCAAAGTTCTGTTTCATTGAATGTTCTATGTCCGAAGAACTGTCGCTTTGATTTAAAGTCTCTATACCATAAATAGTCCGCTTTGCCAAAACGGACATTGAAGCTTTAAAGTTTAATGTTGTTTTTTATTATGAGTGATAAAAAGTAATCAGCTTCATTATAGTTTATGGTACTGTTTCTACGAATAATTTAATCATTCAGTCAACGTAACACCTTACAAAGAAAGAGCTAAAATGATGTTAGAAAAAAATGAATTCTTTACCAGTAAACTTTCAACTAATTTATCTCCAACAGGTGCTATTCTAGGATCTTTTACCTTCTCTAGTTTTTCACATAGTGAAAAATGTAATTACTTAAAAAATATAAAGAGACGTATATTAAGTTGGGAGTTAATTGAATTTTGCATTTCCAATATCAAGGATTCAGATTTATTACTTGAATTATATGACTTACATATAGACAAGGAAAACCATCAACAAATATATTCTCTTGAACCTTTTGATTCTATTAATGACTTGATTTCTGATTTGAAGAAAAACCTAAGTTTAGGTGATTTTGTCGATGAAAATGATTTCGACATTAGAGTCCTTACATTTGCAGGCGACTACACCCCCATTCAGCAACTCTTAGCTTTTGATTTTTACGAATTTAGTTTAACCCAGCAGTTTGGTAAAAGTATCACTAGTTTTGAATTTAATGAAACATCTATAATTACTTATGAAACTATCGTGAAGTTAATTGAACAAATGGAAGAAAATGATTCTCTTTGTTGTAAATTGAATGATGTTTGCCATTCAATGTTTTTCAATACAATGTATTTTGATGGTGATAAGTGGGAATTTAAGCCAAGGTTTATACAGAATAGCAAAATCACAATAGGTAGAAGCTATACCTACCCTGACGGCTCTAGTGGACTTAAGGATAATTGCAGTGATGACATTGAATCATTAACTTACTTATTAAATTTTTTAACAAACAAAAAAAGTAAAATAAGTTCTGGTGTTCAACAGCGTATTTTGGAACATGCATTATTTCCACCTACTGAAAACGCGCCTGAAAATTATAAATTATTTACAAAATGGGAAAAAAAACAACAATTCCATACCTTGTGCTTCTTAGGCAATAGAAATAATTATGCTATCCAAGAGTTAATACCGACCGTTCTGAATGAATACACCCCTGAAATCCATAAGGCATGGTCTGATGATCATAACTTTTTTGCTGATGCAAAAGTTAGTCACATTTGTTCATTAGTCGCAAACCCCTTTGCCATATATAAATTAGGTCATTATTTCACTAGAGAACTACGAAACAAAACAGATCAAAAAAGTTTATTGCTCTTATCAGCTATAGCATACAACGCGCCTATTCCTCCCTCTTTGTCAGGTGTTCTGAATAATTACATCTTCAAAAGCAACAGCGAAAATATTGAACCCTGGGATTTATTTAAATTAAACAGTGACAAGGAAGACTATCAAAATAATTTAGAGTACCTATATGAGTATGGTTCAGATGACCACTTTATTACAAATTTATTCCACGGTTTTGATATTAGGAATGATGCGTTATTTTCTCATTCAGACATACCAACAAATAAACAAGATCTACAAAAGTTTCTGATTTTTAGTGATGGTGTAAGTCGATTAATAGGGTCAATCAATAATTTAAGATATCATATTGAATCTTATGTAAAAGATAATGGCTTTGATAACATTTCTGATCTTCAAACTATGGACCATACCAAATTTGAAAGTGAATGGACTTACAAGTGGTGGATTGAAAGTATAGGTGCTGATGTGTTAACTGATAGTCTTCGCATGGTTGACTTTTACAGTGACAACTTTAATCAATTAGATGCTTTTTATCAATTAATACGTAACAGTGACATTGAGTTTGTAAATGCGACAATGCTTTTTTCTCCTTTATCAAAAACGGATTTAATGAACAATATTTCTATTCATGAAAATAAAAAAGCTTTAACACTAGAAGAAATACAAGATGAATTTAAATCATGCATTCAAGCTAACAGCAGTGAATTAAAAGAACATACTAGAAAAACCTCAAGTCAAATAGATAATTCGATTGAAAAAAATACTGAGTCACTAGGCGAACTTTCATATGAACTGAGGTCAGAAACAAATAAAATAATTAGCACTCTGTCGCCAAAAGCTAGCGTGTTAAATATCATAAACTTAATTTTACTAATTGTGATAATAATAAAAATATATTAGTAAGCAAAATTAATGGAATGTAATCCAATGAAAAAATCAGCACTGCTTGCCCTGCTAAGCTTTAATCTGCTAGCCGAATAGATAGATTTAATAAAACACCTCCCATTGTACTGACTTAGTGAGTGTTGAGATATACCTAGGTAAAAGCAACGACTTACCTAAGAGAGAGAATGTCATAACTTTTGAAACTACATCTGCCACCATAATTAGAGGAGATAAACGGTATGGTACCCGTGAGTATTTCGATGAATATATGTGAGCTAAAATACATATTGATAGACCTTATCTACATGCCTTTGGTTACAATGGCTCAAGCTGAATGTTATAGGGGATCTTATCGAGTTTAATCGTTTTGTAATAGGGGTTTTGTGCCCATCCCCTCGAAACAATGTTGCGAGTTAGTCTGATTAAAAGTGCAAATTAAGCGTATTTACAACAAGATAGGGTTAACTAGCTCTTTTGGAGTGATTCGGTCAAAAAGTACAAGTTAGTGCAGGGTTTTATTTTCTAACTTGCATTTTATCTATTCTGTTTTGGTCGCTATTACCACAAAGCGGTCTAAATTTTTTGTTCAAAATCACCCTACCTAACGACTACTTTGATACGATAGCGGACATAAGCCTTGGCTTATCTAATGGCAACTGTTCCGACAAAGAAGATATTAGCATTGATGATTTTGTTTGTTTTATAAGAAAAGAGTTTTGTAAAATGTAGTAAATCAGAATATGGCCAATAAATTTTGCTATATTCACTTAAGAAACACAACTAGGGTGTTTCTTAATTAAAATCTAACCTGTTGCCAAATCTAGTTATAGAAATTAGGTGACATTTTTTTTGATTTGGCTTCTTCAGGATCATGCTGAATCCACAACGTTGCTGAAGTGTTATCTAAAATATTATCTATTCTGGCAAAAGATTGAATAGTCAGTTTTTTATCATTCCACACAGGGATACCATAACTAGTTCTATTTTCTTCAAAATGATAAAGGTCACCACTTAGGATAATGGGTCCTGTTTCCGGCAACTTGATATAAAGTGATTGATGACCTGGTGAATGCCCAGGGGTACTTAAAATAATAGTGGAACCATCACCAAAGACATCATGGTCGCCGTTTAGAACAACATGTGTAGCGTTCTTTAGTGCTGAATAATGACTAATGTCAAATCCATAATTTGCTGCACCATTTGAAAAAGCTATCTGATATTCACTTTGCTGCATTAATAGTTTGCTATGAGTAAAATAGTTAGCATTGCCACTGTGATCTAAGTGCAAGTGTGATGGAGCAAAATAGGTAACTTCTTTTGGGTCTAATCCTATCTCTTGTAGTTGTGACAGCATTGTTTTATTAACTGTTAAATGAAACGCACCTTGAGATACGTCAACGCCATTGCTGGATTTCGAAATTTTATCTTGTAAACCCGCATCCCAAACGAGTGTACCTCTAGTTGGATGCTTAATAACATAGCAAGGAACTGCCATATCCATCTGTTTCCCTTTGGGTAATTGAGGGTTAAACAGTGACAAATCTCTCGCCTGAATCGTACCGCAATCTAATACATACAGCTTAATTTTTATAGCACTTTTAGCTTTTAAACTTTCTATTGATACTGGTTTAGCGCTCACTACTGCTGATAGCAACATTAAGCAGGTTATCTTTATTATTGTACTTACTGATTTTTTCATACTTATCTCCTCTTTGATTTGAGGAAAGTATATTGTAGTTAAATGATGATAAAAAGTGATGTATAGTCACAATAAAGATGACGTAATGGAACTCTGATGGATAAGTTAACTTACTATAAAAGCTATGTTGCTATAGTTGACAACAAAAGTTTGAAAAATGCGGCTAATTACCTAAACTTGAGCCCATCAGCGGTGAGTAAACACCTATCAATATTAGAACAATATTATGGCGTAGACCTAGTCATACGCGACGCTAAAAACATCCGGATAACGGGTGAAGGTAAGGTTTTTTATCATAAATGTAAAGACGTATTGGCAAGTTTAGCTCAAGCAGAAGAGCTGTTTTTTAATGGCAAACAAAATACGACCAGCATACTGCGAATAACTCTGCCACAAATACTTAGTCAGGGCAGCTTTATGTCGATGTTGACTACGTTTACTAAGAAATACCCGCAAATAAAACTCGATATAATTATTTCGAACAGTAATATCGATTTAGTCCAGCAAGATATCGACTTTGCTTTTAGAGGAGGTATTTTAACCGACTCTCAAATACGGTGTATAAAATTGTTTAAAGCCAGAACTATGTTATGTGCTCCTGCCAGCTATGCAAGAGAGTTAACAGCACCGCAACAATTACAAATGATAACTGATAAATTACTTATTCCTTCTTACGTCAACTTATCAACTTTACGTACCTATTTACAAAAAATTGGTATTAAGAAGCCACTTAACCAATTTACTGCCATTAATGATGCTTTTAGTTATAAAAACGCTGTGCTTTCGGGCATGGGCGTGGGGATATTCCTTGATTTCTTTATTAAGACTGAACTTGAAGAGCAGCATGTGTGGAAAATCAAAGATCCGTATAATTTCGAATACCGAACGTTAGATTTCAATATGATATTTCATAAAAATATAAAACTGGCAACATCACATGAACTGTTTAAAGGCTTTGTGTCGAATTACTTTAGCCGTAATTGATAATATTTAATTCCTCCCCGAAATCCATTTTAACTAGGGCAAAGCGTTTGCCTTCGTATCGCTGTGACCAAAGAAACCTTCAAACCCTACCTTTTCTATAGACCGCTTTAGGCTGTATAGTCGTTAGTAACTCAAAAGCTAATGTCCGCTTCTGGCTAGGAAGCGTCCATGCCTCCTGCGTTAATCATGATTTATATATCTATAGCTTCAGACAGCTCAAGAGCGTCGTCTACTTCTATACCAAGATAACGAACTGTACTTTCTAACTTTGTATGACCAAGTAAAATTTGAACAGCCCTCAGGTTTTTGGTTTTTTTATAGATTAAGGTTGCTTTAGTACGCCTCATTGAGTGAGTGCCGTATGATGTTACATCCAAGCCAATACTAGCAATCCACTTTTTGACGATTCTTGCATATTGCCGAGTCGATAAATGGAAATTATCTTTTACTCTACTCTCAAATAAGTAATCACTTGAACGAAGTGATTTAAATGAGATCCACTTTTGTAGGGCTGTTTTGGTTTTTTTAGTTATTTCAAATTGAACAGGTGTTCCCGTTTTTTGTTGAATTAACATAGCTCGTGATTGAATGGTTTTTCCATGCGCAATATCCGACACTTTGAGTTTTATGAAATCACACGCTCTTAATTTACAATCTAGTGCTAAATTAAACATAGTTAATTCTCGAAGATTATTGGCTAAATCAAGTCTTGTTCTGATAGACCATACCTCTTCAAGTTTAAGGGGAAGTTTTTGCCCTACGAGCTTACCTTTGTTCCAGCTTGGTTTTGGTTGATAAAGTACAATGTTATGCATAATTTTACTCCTTCTTTAAGTGAACTATAATTATGAAACCATCTCGATTAAATTACTTATTGGAGGCACCTCATGACTAATGAACCTGACTGGATGAACCCAGCCAATGACCGTAAGACGCCATATACTGAAGAAGAACTTGAGTTATTTGTTGATGGTTTTATTGAAGGCTTTGGGGATGAATGGGAAGATTTAAAATTCAAAGTGGGTGAATCAATGGCAAGGCAAAAAATTAAGGATGGATTCATAGCTAAAGATGAAAATAATTTACATAATATCGAACCAGATGGAGAGGTTCATTAGATATCGAATAGTGCCTTAGCTGACATTAGCCACTGGTTATTATTTAGGTCAACTGATAGCCAATAGCTGACATTAGCTTTTAAGTTATTAACGGTAGCTCAGAGCCTATTGCGGTCATTCTAATTTAAATGCTTTTATTTATTTGTACCCAAAATCTTACTTAATATTTAGCATACGATTATGTACACAATCTCTAAAGCGGACATTAGAATCATCTAAGGTCTACATAAAGTAGAGTATTAAATCTAAGACGCTAATGAGATAGTGCTAACCGTCACTATTACCACATTGCTGACCCTTTTATTACTGAAAAATCGACCTCAAAACTGTCTGCAAAGATACGATAGCAGACATAAAACTTAGTTTATCTAGCGACAAGTGATTCGACATAAGTCAGCTGACTAAGTGTTTTTCTCTCTGCTTTTGCCAGTAATATTTCGGACTAAAATACCATGAACAATGAGAGTATTTAGGGCTACCATCTGGATTTTTAAACTCATTAAGTAATAGTTGATAATTGGCGTTATCCTCATCATAAGGTACATCTACATAGACATAAATAGGTCCCCCTACCAAGTAACCAGACCAAGAGTATGGGCCAAGTATTTCTGTTTTTATATTATATTTTTGACAAAAATCAAGTAAATAATTCATGCGTTCCTCATCGGGAATAGGGAAATCCTCATCTAGGTTATTACAACAAAAATACAGCATTGATCGGTTTAAGCTAATGCCTTTCTCATCGATTGTTTTAATTAATTGGGGCATGGCATTATTCTCTTATATGTAGTTAGTAGCTCCTACAATAAAACCTAATGACGACAAACTTTGTCGCTGCTAATTAGTATGCTATCGGTGAGTTCACCCAAATGAACAACTTAATTGATCAACAACGAATCACTGAGCACATAATGAAAGAAAATATTAAATCAGCAGCAGAGCTAATAAACAATGCCGATGCCATTTTATTTGGCGCAGGTGCAGGCATGGGAGTTGATTCAGGTTTACCTGATTTCAGAGGTAAAGAAGGTTTCTGGAGAGCTTACCCTCAACTTAAAGCTTTAAATAAATCTTTCACTGATATGGCAAGTGGAGATTTGTTTTTTGATAATCCAGAGCTTGCTTGGTGGTTTTACGGTCACAGGTTTAATTTATATGCTAAAACAAAGCCTCATAAAGGTTTTGATATTCTTCACAAGCTATCTACTAAAAAGCCTACTTTTGTATTCACCAGTAATGTTGATGGGCATTTTCAAAAATCAGGGTTTAACACTAATCAAATTATAGAATGCCATGGCAGCATAAATCACTTACAGTGTTCTTATGGTTGCTCTGATAACATTTGGAAAATAACAAAGCTACCATTTAAAACTAATGATCTAAATTTCTCAATTGAGGG
>JBAHZW010000105.1:0-19279 GCA_037132835.1 Colwellia sp.
TCGTGCCAAAGAATACTTGGTAGTTCGTTGGTGTTCATAGGTGTTTTTTTATCCATGGCTTTTATTGTTTAACTCTATGTTTTATAGTTGTTTTAACTTTATTTGTTGTCCGTATAAATCCATTGGTGTTTTTTACTCTTAATTCAAAAGTGTGCATCATAAAAATGTAAGATGTGCCCATAGACGGATTGTAATTGTTGAGTAAATACCTATGTCATTATCAGATAGCAAATTAAGAAACATTAAAGCTCCTTATACTGGTAAAATTGAGCTAACTGATCGTGATGGGCTAACCGTTAGGATCACACAAAATGCAATAATTACATTCAATTATCGCTTGAGATGGCGCGGTAAGCAACAACGAATAAAAATAGGCCGTTATCCAGATATAAAATTAGTAGAACCACGAACTAAATCTGGGGAGTATCGACAAGTTTTACTCGAAGGTCTTGACCCGAGAAACTACTCAGTGAGCTATAAATAAGGCCGGTTGTTGGGGGATCTCTGTAATGATTTTATGAAAAAGATGCAGTCAAAGAGTTATCACCTAAAACGAATATTCTATACAAATCATTTTATAGAAAGTATATCCCTTGAAGGCTTACTTTGAGTTTATTTTACGTAGCTATTGCCAAACTGAACTGGATGTCTAGAGCGATTCGTTTCTATGGAAGCCTAATTGATGAAGTGTTAGTGTATGAGTTCGATGATGATGAGTTTTTTCATTTTAAAACTTTTAACAATGGCTTTACAAAATACCTTGTTTGAGCGTAAGTCTTTATCAATTATCAATAACTTTTAGGTGAATATTAGTTTAATTCGTTTTAAACTGAACTATGGGCAATAATTAAGGACAAGAATGAACAATAAAATCAGAAAAGCCGTGATCCCCGTTGCAGGTCTAGGTACACGTATGTTACCCGCGACTAAAGCTATCCCAAAAGAAATGCTTCCAATTGTTGATAAACCAATGATTCAATACATTGTTAATGAATGTGTGTCGGCAGGCATTAAAGAGATTGTCTTTGTGACGCATTCTTCTAAAAATGCCATTGAAAACCATTTTGATAAATCATTTGAACTTGAAACAACGTTGGAAAAGCGCGTAAAACGCCAGATTTTGAAGGAGATTCAAGCTATTTGTCCAAAAGACGTCACGATATTGCATGTCCGACAAGGTGAAGCGAAAGGTTTAGGCCATGCCGTTTTAAAAGCGCGTCCTATTATTGGTAATGAACCTTTTATCGTCGTACTTCCCGATGTGATTTTAGATGAAGAAACCTCTGATTTGAAGACTGAAAACCTTGCAGCAATGATAACTCGCTACAATGAAGTCGGTGGTTATAGCCAGATAATGGTTGAGCCTGTACCTATGGACAAAGTCAGTAGTTATGGTGTTGTTGATTGTGGTGGCCATGAGTTATCTCCAGGTGAGTCCATTACGATGACTGCCGTTGTAGAAAAACCCTCTATTGATGAAGCGCCCTCAAACTTAGCTGTTGTGGGTCGTTATGTACTATCGGCAAAAATTTGGGATTTATTAGCGCTTACGCCACCTGGCGCGGGTAATGAAATTCAATTAACCGATGCTATTGCTATGTTAATGGAAAAAGAAACGGTTGAAGCGTTTCACATGACTGGTAAATCACATGATTGTGGCTCTAAATTGGGCTATATGAAAGCCAATGTTGAATATGGTTTGCGTCATCCTGATTTAGGGGATGATTTTAAAGCTTTCTTGCAAGAAATTGTTAAGGCCTAGTTGAAATCGGCTGCTTTCCATATAGGGTTACACTAATTATAATCCAGGTAGCTTTATTAAATAAGTAGAAGATAAAGAGCATATATCTGTTACCAATCAAGATGCATGTTTCAGCGTGCTTGAGCCATTTCAATTCAAGGTGCAGTGATGAAATAATGGCTACTCAGGATATATGCTCCGGCTAAGCTACATATATGTAGCGCCCTTATAAGTCACGGCAACGATGAACTGATGTGGCTTAAGTGCTTCTTTGATGGTTTTATAAGGTTAATTACCAATTAATCCATTAATATGGGCAACCACACTTCGCCCTAAAGCACCAAGCGAATAACCACCTTCAAGCACAGAAACAATACGTCCATCAGCATACTCATCGGCGATAACTTTAAGTTCGTCTGTAATCCAACGAAAATCGGCATCCGTTAAACTTACTTGTGACATATCATCTTCAATATGAGCATCAAACCCTGCAGAAATTAGGATTAATTCGGGTTTAAATTTATGCAATGCAGGTAACCAATGAGCGGTGATTTTTTCACGGAACTGATCACCTTTAGTGGTTGGTGGTAAAGGTGTATTGATGATAGGAGGCGTGTCACTTTCTTCAATTTCAAATGGGTAAAGTGGGTACTCATAACTTGAGCAAAATAAATAGCCTTTATCATCCTCGGCTGAGGCATTAAAGTGATGCTTGATAATGTCTTCGGTGCCATTACCGTGGTGAACATCAAAATCGACAATGGCGATACGTTTTAAAGCATACTTTTGTTTAGCATAAGCCGCAGCTATGGCAACATTATTGAAAAAACAAAAGCCCATGCTTTTATTGCGAATAGCGTGATGTCCAGGTGGTCTGGTGGCACAAAAAGCAGAAGTTAAGGTCTTATTCATCACTAAATCGACCGCATCAACGGCAGCACCAGCGGAATATAAAATTGAGCTGAGTGTTTTGTCGTTCATCACGGCATCGTCACCTACAGTAAAATTTTCTTCGCCCTCGTTGGGCGCATTATCAAAGACATAATCAATATGCTCTTGAGTATGTGCTAAGGCTAATAAGCTTTTATCAATAGGTTTGGAGTCAAACTGTCGGACGACGTATTCTAGGCCACTGCGAATTAATTGGTCTGAAATAGCCGTTAAGCGTTTACCGCTTTCAGGGTGCTGGTCACCCATGTCATGCTCACCACAGCGATAGTGGCCTATTATTCCAACTGTCATTATAATCCCCTATATGTTTCGTTACTTTATACTTGGTTTAGCTATCACTCTATTCACTCTTATTAATAATTCAGCTTAATCATTAACACAGGGAGAGTGTTGTTTTATTACACTTATTTGAGCGGTAATTTTAAGCTAACTTCATCAAAGTCTTCACTTGGCTGACGTTCAAATCCAGCGTTTTCAAAGACTTTTAACATAGAGCCGTTATCTCGTCGCACACAGGCAACTAAACTGTCAAGCTTACGAATTTTGGCAATGGTGATGATCTCTCCTAATAAAGTACTGGCCATACCGCGGCCACGTAAACTTTCTTTAATAACAAAAGCCACCTCGCCACTATTAATGCTTTCAATATAGTAATATCGTGCAACCGCTTGTATTGCCTCACCTAAAGAATCATTTTGAGTAAAACATAAAGCCAGATCAATATGTTGATTTACGCTAACCAAATTACAAGATTTTTCTCGCGTCATCTGAGTAATATGATGGTTGTAGCGCATGACCAATGTTTCTTTATTATGCGAATAGAAAAACTCTTGTAACTTACGTTCATCTGCTGGAGCTAAAGGGCGTAATATGTAATTTGTTTCGGCAAATTTAAAGCGTTTCATCTCAATGGGCCCTAACTCAGGCACTGAACTAGGCGAGCTTTCTTGATACTCAGGTACCCAATAATGTTTACGGACATCGCTGAGTAATTTATCTCTAAATTTAGGGTGAGCAATTCTAATTAATTCTAATGCTCGCTCTCGAATACTTTTACCTTGCAGTGAGGCAATACCAAACTCGGTAACAACATAAGAAACATGACCCCGTGATGTGACTACTCCACCGCCTTCGGTGATGTGACCAACAATACGAGAAATCTTGCCGTCTTTTGTTGTTGAGGGCAGGGCAATAATTGCTTTACCGCCTTTACTTAGCGAAGCCCCACGAACAAAGTCGACTTGACCACCAATACCACTATAAAACTGATAACCGATGGAATCGGCAACAACCTGACCCGTTAAGTCGACTTCAATGGCACTGTTTATTGCAACCATCTTGTCGTTTTTAGCAATTTTAACAGGAGAGTTAATATGCTCTGACGGATAAAACTCAATGTGCGGGTTACCATCAACAAAGTCGTATACTTTTTGGCTACCAATACAAAAAGTAGCCACTGACTTTCCTCTGTGGTAGGTTTTTTTACGGTTATTGATAACCCCTTTTAGCATAAGATCAATTAGGCCATCTGAGATCATTTCACTGTGAATGCCTAAATCTTTATGATTACCTAAATAGGTTAATACCGCTTCAGGGATTTTACCTATGCCTATTTGTAAGGTGGCTCCATTTTCTACTAACATGGCAACATATTGGCCTATTTGCTCTGTACGGCGGTCCATTTCGGGGGCAATAATTTGCGGTAAGTCTTGTTCAACATTTATCCAGGTATGAATTTGATTTACATGCACAAAACTATGTCCATTAGTGCGTGGCATTTTAGGATTTATTTGAGCAATAACATATTTGGCCGCTTTTACGGCGGAAGAAACAATATCAACACTAACACCTAATGAACAATAACCGTATTCATCGGGTGGACTGACCATGATAAGTGCGGCATCAAGGGGCAATATTTTTTCATTAAATAAATGCGGGACATCAGAAATAAAGCAAGGGGTATAATCGCCTCGGCCTTCAGCAATGGCTTCTCGTATGTTTTTTCCACCAATGAACAAACTATTTACTTTAAATAAATCTTTATGCTCAGGTTTTGCCCAAACGTTTTCAGATAACGTTAGCATATGAACGGTTTCAATGTCATGCAGGCCTTGACTGTTGGCGATCAGATCATCGATTAAGGCATTAGGAACTGCGGCATTAGAACCGATAAAAATACGATTGCCTGACTTTAAGTAATCGCCCCATTTGACCGTTTTTCTGTCACTATAAGCTTGCTCATTTTTTGCTTTCATAAAATATCCTTGGCTAAAATGTATGCGTTATGTGCTAAGTATACTCTTAGTATGCTTATAAATAGAGAGAGTGCTCATTAAAAAATCATTTATTGATCACTATCAATTGTCCTTTTGCTAACTCAATAAATAAGTTATATTCGCATGTTTTAACCTACAGTGTTAATACGACTTTAGTTTATAATGCTTTATTTTAACGGGCTTAGTTTTAGTGTCGACAGAAAAGATCTTTATTATTGGCTTACCTCGAACAGCAACAACGAGTGTCTGTTTAGCCATGTTAGAGCAAGGTTTTAAAACAGCTCACAATGCTTATACGCAAGATGCATTTGCTACTGCGCAAGTGTTAGCCGATACCCCTATATTTTGTGACTATCAAACATTGGATAAACAGTTTCCAAACAGTCGTTTTATTCAGCTAACTCGTGCTTCATCACTTTGGCTACCTTCAATTAAGCAGCTACTACAGCGTATGATTGTTAACTTACAACGTACAGATGGCGGTTTTAATCCACATTTAAAACGTTGTTATAATGAAATATTTTATCCATTAACGCTTGAGGATATTAACAATGATGAGTTTTTACTTCGCTGTTATAACCGTCATCAATTTGGGGTGATGAATTATTTTAAAGCAAGATCACAAGACTTACTTACTCTTGATGTAAGTGATGAAGGCAGTTATTTAGCCCTGTTAGACTTTGTTCATGTTGATCGAGATAAGGCAAGAGAGGGTGGTTTTAAGCAGATTAACATTGGCGGTAAGGTGAGAGCTTGGCAGCAGCTTAATAATGCTTTTAAAGTTGAATCTACCCATAAAGGCCGTATTGATAAGGTACTTTATTAATAGCAGTTGTCGCGAGTAAAGTTCACAGGTAAAATCACGCCAGTTTATTATCGTAAGTGAATATTTTCTATAGAGAGTAGTAATTATGTTTGAATTAAAACACCACACTGGCCAAAATTGGGTTGATGCTGTAATGGCTGATTTTAATCGTTTTTTACAAGACCATGCCGCCGCAGAGAAAAAAGCCTCAGGTATGGCAATGGCTATGTTATCGCATTATCCAGACAAGGCTAAATTGGTTCGTGCCATGACTGACCTAGCCATTGAAGAACTTATTCATTTTAAACAAGTATTGAAGTTATTGGTTGCCCGCGATGTCACCTTAGGACAAGATAAAAAAGACCCTTATATCACGCAAATACGTGCCTTATTTCGTAACGGCACTAGCTATTTCTTAATGGACAGGTTATTGGTTGCTGCGGTGATTGAAGCGCGTGGTTATGAGAAGTTTTGGTTAGTTGCACAAGCCTTACCCGAAGGCAAAGATAAAGATCTGTATGCCGCGATTGCCAAATCAGAAGAAAAGCATAAAAACTTATTTGTTGAATTGGCTTATGAATATTGTGATAAAGCGGAAGTGGACCAGCGTTTAGAAGAAATATTAATTGCCGAAGCAAAGATTTGTGCTGGTTTACCTATTCGCGCGGTACTGCACTAATTAGCCAATTATCTTATTTATGTATAGTACAACTAATGCGTATAAAATGCTCATTGATTAACGTCAACTCCGTGTTCATTACTTTATTACCTTAAAATATGACAAATCATTTTAACAGTATAACGCCAAAGCTCATTGCCCAACGCAAAGCGGTGCATGAACTCTGTCGACAATTTAGTCGTAGTCCAAGCAAAGGTAACTTGAAACGAGTCAAAACGTTATTTCAATCTTGTGGGCAAGGGGTGATTATTGAGTCAGGGCTGCACATGGACTATGGTAGTAGTATCAATTTAGGTGACAGAGTCTATATCAACATTAACTGCACCTTTATTGATGGTCACCTCGGCAATGTTCATTCAAATAGGAGTGGCTCAAACAGTGATGACTCAGAGCATGATACTCAAATTCGCCTAGGAGATGACTGTCTTATTGGTCCTAATGTGCAATTTCTAGCCGTCTCTCATGACATTGAACCAGTGCTAAGGCAGGCTCATAAATATAACTATGTTAAGGGAATAACCTTGCAACATAACGTTTGGCTCGGTGCTGGCGTTATTGTCTTAGCTGGCGTGAATATTGGTGAAAACAGTGTCGTTGGCGCAGGCAGTGTCGTCACTAAAGATATTGATGCCAATAGCTTTTATGCTGGTAATCCAGCGGTTAAGGTGCGCGTTCTTTAAAATTCACTTATGTTTGAACATTCAGATGAGTACACTAAATAATTTTAACACCCGCCACTTCAATAACTGAGCTAGCATTAGCGCGCTCAATAATTTTAACTAAGGTAGTTTGAATGACTTCATCTTCGCGCGCATCATTTTTACTGACAAAACGCTCTTCTTGCGCGGGGGCACCTTCTTCTAGAGTAAATGATATGACCACTTCTGTGGCACATTGCTCATCTTTACCAAAGTAAGTTAAGCAGATAATGGGGTAACCTTTTAAGCCTTTTTTTACTTGTTTCGCGATACGTTTTTTTGCTTTATCTACATGCATATTAAATCCTCGTTATGACTAAAGCTTTATACTCGTTACATTTCATGGGGTATAAATTTATTACCCAGAGTTCAAGTTATAACAAATAAAAATACATTATTGAATAAAAAATCGGCAGATATATAACACGGCCTAACTGAATACTTAGCCATGTTAAGATAATGACGATAATAAACCTTACTGCATTTGATATCAATGACTTAAGGCTATTTTTTGCGCTTTATTTCTCGTCATCTCATAATGCTATTGGTCAATTAAATAGTCTTGTCTCAAAGCCTTTATTACTTAAATATAAAACCCAATGGCTATTGCTTCACTTTACACATAGCAATACACTAACGTTATTACTTACCTTACTATGCCCTGAATATTATGTCCTCTGATCGTTTTGGCACCAGCGCCCACTATAAACAACAAGAAAAAGGTTATCGTGATCGAGCATTAAAATTATTTCCTTGGGTTTGTGGTCGTTGTGCACGTGCTTTTGAATTTTCTAATATCAAAGAGTTAACCGTGCACCATGTTGATCACGATCATACCAACAATCCTAATGACGGTAGTAACTGGGAATTATTATGCATTTATTGTCACGATAATGAGCATGATAAATATACCGATCAAGCCAGATATCAGCGTGAAGTGAAAGCGGGCGAGACGAATCAAGATACCGCCACTTATAATCCGTTTGCCGACCTGAAGTCAATGTTGAAGAAGTAAACGCTAAGGCTATCCTCTTGCTTTTAACTTGGCTTAATAAACACTTACCTTAGCCGTTGTTTTTACTGATTATTGTGTTCAATTAACTTGCAGTAACTCCCTGTTGACGCGTCAATTTTCCTTGAATATAAGCCAAACTAGCGTGATTAGGATGTTTATTAGCATAGGTTGTCAGCTTCATTAAGGTCGATTTACTTTAATACTTGTTCACTTAGCCTGACTCTAAGGCAAGAAGGGCTGCTATGTTAATGGTTTCGTCATAACGAATCATGCTCGCTTGCTGTTTTTTTCTCGCCATCACCGCCATTCTATCGGCTAATTCATTACCTTCTATGTTGGCGTGAGCTTTGACATGTCGAATCGTTATTTTAGATTGCATGGTTTTATAGAGCGCGAAACATTGCTGAACTAGCGCTAAGTTTTTTATTTCTTCACCTTTACCGCGAGTCCAACCCTTTGCTTGCCAGCCTTTTGCCCACTTGGTGACACAGTCAATTGAATATTTTGAGTCAGATAAAATGCCAATACTTTGCCCATTATCTTTATCAATAAAATGTTGTGCAAGCTGAAATGATGACAGTAAACCGTTTAACTCTGCCGTATTGTTGGTACCATTTTTTTCATATAAGCCATAATATAATGAGGTAACTTTACCTAATTCATAAACGGCAATACCCGTACCCGATTTCCCTGGGTTGGGTGAGCAAGCACCGTCACAATATATTTCAATATCACTTGGACCGGTTGGGCTCACCGCGTTTGCTTTAGCTGTTGTTGTGTGTTTTGTTTTACTGCTACTTATAGGCGCTGATTTTGTCGTCCCTTTTTTACTTAATGAGCGTTGCATTAAGGCTTTCGTGTAGGTTGATGCAAACGCTTGCTCTGCTGCAGACTTTGATTCAAAGCCCATGTATTGGGCATCGCTTCGACCAGCAGTGTGCTTTTGCACTTCTGGCCAGGAGGTAAATAGTCCCGTTTGGGCGCCTTTCCAAATAACGTAGATTTTTTTACTCATAAATTAATAACTAGCTCGTGTCTGATAAAAGTTTAATAACAAGGTTTGATTAGGGGTTGTCGCGTGTAGCCTAGTCATTCTTACGGCGTTTTCACCTTTTTATGTGGAATGACCACATTACAAAGGCTCTGCCTTGTATAAATACCCAACAATTCGCTGCAAAAAAAATCTCGGAAGATCAACAGCCCCTAAACTACCGGATATTAAACAACTGGGTAATTAAGTGTTCAGTATTATCAGCAATAATTTAGCGCTTAGCTACTAAAAAATAAGACATTGCTCATTATGTTATTTATTGCTCATTATTTACGGTTTAAATGGTGTTTTTATTGATTATTATCAATGTATTAACTTTAATGGGTTTTAGGCTTGTGATACTCTTTCATCTTGATGATCTAACAAAACGTATTTTCATGCCTCTGAGGAATATTTAATGCCAGCCCTCCAAATAATAAGTAAAACAATAGCCACAAAAGCCTATTCAACATTAGTCACCTTAATAGCCATTACCTTTATGACGGGTTGCAGTATGACAAGCACGCATAAGCTCTCTGAATGGATAGTTATCGATAGTTTTGAACAAGAAGCATTGCAAGGCTGGATAAAAGCTGATACGCAAAATAACACCAAACCTTTTACTGAAAATCCGCAAATAACCGAATTAAGGTCAGAGTTACAGCCTAGAATAAGTTCTGTTGGCAATCAAAATTCAGATACTCCTCCCTTAAATAACCAGTATATGATAAAAAAGCCGGCGAAAGATGGTTTAGTCGGTAATCGTAAAGCGTTAACATACAAAGCATTACCGACCACAGTAAAGGTTGGTGAAACCTATACTTTTTACAGTCGTATTAATGTTGAATACTTTCCAAATAACCATGCCTTTGGCATCAGTAACCAATTACCGAAAGATATCGAAAGATTAGGATATGATGCCTTTGAACCCACTCTACGCGTAACGGATAAAGCAGAATCGAGCGGTTTGAAAAATGATGGTGCATTGATGGTGAAAGTTGATGGTGGTTATAGCAATATTCAAAATTTTGCTAAGCAGCGTTCAGCTAAACCGCTTATAGCAGGGCAGTGGTATGAAATTTGGTATGTCGTGAACAACAGCACCGTGGCTGAAGGTGGCCAAAGTTATGACGTATACATTAAAGGAGGGGAGTTCGCTCAACAAACATTGGTGTATAAAAAAGCCCAATTCAGAAAAAAACGTGAACAGCCTTTAATTTATTTTTTAGCCAACTGTAATACGGGTCCACATAAAAGGCCTTACGGTAACGGTGGTTTAAAGTACGACGATTTATATATGGTCAAGGGCGTTAATTTAACGTCCCCGTTGTAAAACTTAATATTTATCAGGTGTAATTCCTCGCCACTTGTGGTGTACATTGGCTAAAGAGGCTATGTTGTCGTTTAGTGTGAGTATGTTACCCGTCACCAATTAAGATGAATGTTTCAGAGTGCATTTTGATTGGTAACGGCTTTATATTGTTAAAGCATTTCAGCTACTTTTCTTACATTTCATGTCATTATTTAGCCTTTGAAAGCGCTAAAAATCTTCCCTCACTAACTTAGTGTCTTCACTTCTTTGCCTTTTTTAAGCGATAAAATGAACTTGCAAGAGCGTTAAAACTTTTATAGCATAATTTTCATTTTAATCGTCGAATTTCTTGCCTTGTCATACCTCAACCGTTTAATTCATGCGAATCGCAATGAAGACAATGAGATATTACTTCTTCATGAGGAGTAATCGCTTGATCGACTTGGTTAGCCGTTATATTTGATTTCACGTTATGGGCGTTTTTTAGTTGGGGCTAGTTTAAGCGAGTAACGTGATGTAGTATATTTTGAAACTTTTTGGAAACCATGTTCACCTGCCGCTGTTGGCTTTCTGTACAGTAAGTATAGTTAACCAACACCGAAATATAACATAGCCTTATATTTACAGTACAACTCACCTGAGTAGTCTGCACAGACATGTAGTATTTTAGGAAATAGCCTAGTGTGTAATAAAATATATTCCCGAGCCTTACTTTTTGGGCGCTGGTATCGAAATGATATTGACGATCAAGGCAAGGAAACTGTTGAATATGCTCAGCTTAGGGCTGATGGTAGTTTTGAATTTATTTTTATAAGGCTAAATGCAAAGGGTGAAGTCATTGAAAAAGTCACTGAACTCGGTGATTGGGGGCTGGTAGCCGATATTCATTTTACTATCACGAAAGATGAACTCATTAATAAAGAGTTTTATGCCGCTGATCTTAATAATAATGATAACTATCAAGTGTATACGGTGCTGTCTTTGGATCATAAAACATTCCATTATCAGCATAGGTTAACGAATAAAGAATATATCATGAGACGGGTTGTTGATGACCTCGGTCATTGTTAGAATAACAGCACGCATTTAAGATTTACCTCATTGAAGTTAAATAAAAGAATTAGAGATAGTTAATGAAGCGATTAAAAGCAGCAAGTTTAATTACCGCAGTAAAAACTCCTTACACTGAACAGGGAGACGTTTGTTTAAAAACGTATGATTTATTAATAGAGCAACAAGTTGCTGCTGGCGTAGACGGCATAATAGTAGGCGGTACTACCGGTGAAGGACATCTACTTAGCTGGGAAGAGCATTTAATGCTTATTGCACATTGTGTAAATAACTTTAGTGATAAACTCATAATTATCGGTAATACTGGCAGTAACAATACGCGTGAGGCAATAAAAGCCACAGAAAATGGTTTTGCTATGGGAATGGATGCTGCCCTGCAAATTAATCCTTATTATGGGCTTACTTCACTCAAAGGCGTTAGTGAGCACTTGAAACGTGTACTTGATATTGGTCCCGCCTTTATCTACAACGTACCCGGAAGAACAGGGCAAGATTTACCTCCTGAAGTTATTGAACCGCTATCAACACATAAAAACTTTATCGGCGTTAAAGAATGCGCAGGTAATGAGCGTATTGCTTATTATGAGCAACGGGGTATTGCATGTTGGTCAGGTAATGATGATGAAAGTTATGTCGGACGTCATAAACATGGCTCTCATGGTGTAATTTCAGTGACATCTAATATAATCCCTGGCTTGATGCGTCAATTAATGAATAAAGAAAATTCAGCGAGTGAGTTAGCTGAAGCAACTGCATTGAATGAAAGTTTGCAAGGTTTAATGAGCTGGTTATTTTGTGAACCGAACCCTATTGCCATTAATACGGTTTTAATGATGACCGGTGCGGTACCGAAAAATTTTCGCCTACCCTATATAGCACTGACTTTAGCACAGCGTAAACAAGGTTTTGAGTTACTCAAAAATATTGCCAGTACAGAGCTAGTAGGTGATAGTTTATCGTTACTTGAAGACAGTGACTTTTATTACTGTATCTAGCAGAGTCATCTAACGCTATAGTGAACAGGCTACAAAAATTGCCTATTGACTAATATTTTAAAACTAAAGCCTCAGTTTAATCTCTTGGAATAACTGAGGCTTTAACGTTTCCGGCAACTCAAAAAAACGCTCATGTTTAGTCACCGGGCAAATAAAGCGTAAACTGACCGCACAAAGCTGTAAATCTAATGGCTCATTTTCATCGGCGATACCATGTAATCTATCTCCTACCACGGGCATATTAATACTTGCGGCATGCTTACGAATTTGGTGTTTTCTGCCGCTGTCTATTTTTACCTGAATTAATGAGTACTTTTTTATTTCATCATAAGACAAACAGGTAAAGGTACTGCGTGCTTTTTTATCATCAATGTAACGTTCAATTATATCGGGCTGAGGCCGTTGGCGATGATCGCCATGTACCACTATGTGATAGTGCTTTTCCAGTTGGTGTTGTTCAAACATTAAAGACAATGCTTGCGCGGCTTTTTTACTGTGAGCAATTAATATCAAACCCGTTGCGGCTCTGTCTAATCGATGCACAATAAAAGCAGGGCGTTCATTTACTAGGTTTTGTTGGGCAAAGCGAGCGATAGTGCAATGGTCGCCCCACTTAGATCCTTGCGAAAGCATGCCATAAGGTTTATACCATACGCTGTAATCAATTAAGTCTGCTATTAATAAGGCCTTTGGCACGGTTGTAGAAAGTACGGCACTATCGTAATAAAAATGTAATTCATCGCCGATGGCAAGTTGCTTTTTGACTCGGCGTAAACGCTGTGTTTGTTTGCTGTTTCTAGACGTTGTTAACCATAAAGCGCCCTTACTTATTGCTTTTTTAAGATCGGCATTGGAAAGTTGAGATTTTTGTTGTTGGGCATGTGTTGTTAATAGCGCAATAGCGGTGATTTTATTCGTGTTTTGTTCCTTTTGGGGCGTTATTTCTTGGTCTAGCACTTTTATGTGCCATGCAAACTTTTGCTGGTATTTCCCTAAGGTTTCATTCTGTGTCTTTGAACAGTTTTCATCTACAGGCATAGTATTAAATGGTTAACGAAGGCTTTGCATTTATTTTACTCGATTTATTAACTTAGCACAGCTAAAATGCGCCGTTGGAGATATTCCTTTAAAAGATACGAGTAAATAGTCCAGTAATTAATGAATAGAGAGCAATACCATATATGGTATTAATAGCCAAAAAATGCATTCAGGAACTTTAT
Source organism: Colwellia sp. (assembly GCA_037132835.1). Classification (GTDB taxonomy): domain Bacteria; phylum Pseudomonadota; class Gammaproteobacteria; order Enterobacterales; family Alteromonadaceae; genus Colwellia. Next base: position 13,794 of record JBAHZW010000105.1, read on the forward strand.
GAACATAGATCTTAAGCAATTTTCAGCCTTACAACAGGCGAGTAAAAATTCTTTTTTTGCACAAAAAAAGCTGGTTAAACAGGTGATGTTAGGAAAAACTGTGCTGTGTGAATTATGTAAACAGCCATTGAAACTCTATACGCCAGAGCAAGGTGAGCCAACGGGGATCCGTTGTAACAAAGGTTGTACTGATATTTTATTAGATTTTTCTTAACTGATATCAAGGTTACTAATACCACAACTGTCTCTTTAGGGCATAAGAGAGTAACAGAATGTCCACTAGGAAAATAAAAGCAGACATTCTCGTGACCATAATTTTTTAGTCACAACAGCTTAAGGTAAGCTGATATTAAGATGAGTTTTTAATGATGCCATCGGAATCACTCTTCATGCTGCTTTGGAGTATAAGACTTTATTGCATAATGTGTATAAATGGGTATAGCGATACACAGAACAACCAAGACGAAACATAACCCACATAATAAAGTGTGCGTAGCTAAAAAATTCATGTAATTCTCCAATACAGTGGGCCTTTATGACCCACCGATTAGTCGCTATTCACTTATTTTTTAATTGACCGTGGAGCGACAAGTTGCTCTTGTAAGTCATTATTCCATTTACCGGTTACTTGAACATGCAATACGCTACCCATCAATATCGCTTCGATTAGGTTGTGACTCACGTAAGCATAAGTACCCGGTTGTTTAAAGGTATAGATAGCTGCACCCGCTGCACCTGCTGCAATTGACCATGTTTCTAAATTGGTATTCGGAGCATCATCAAAGCTACCCGTTTCCCAAACATAATCACCATGTCCACCAATCATATGGGGGTAAGCCTGCCGATTAGCCTGTGAATGAACTATCATTACCGTTTCACCAACTTTTGCTTTAAGTGCATTAGCACCTGTCATTGCATTCATAACCCCATTAAAGGGTAAGTGTGACGGTAGTAATGTTTTCATGACGGCTAATGTATCAGCCATACCAACGACGGGCGATGAATAACGTTTATAGTTACCTTTATCATCTTTTGGTAAGTAGAAATCCTGACCGCCAATATAGAAAGCTTTGTCATAAGTGATGCTATTGCCATCACCATCTTTAAGGCCGTCTTTAGGTAAAATAGTAATTGCACCATTCATACCTGAAACAACATGCCAAGGGATCATCGCGCCACCAGGAGCACAGTGATAAACAAAAGTTCCAGCTTTTGTTGCTTTGAATCGTACTGTCACTTCTTGACCCGGTGCAATTTCAGTTAACGCGCCCCCACCCATAGCACCAGTAAAAGCATGCAGGTCAATGTTATGTAACAAGGTACTCGATGTTGGATTGACTAAAGTTAGCTCGATGTAATCTCCTTGATGAGCCACAATCATTGGTCCTGGCGCTGTGCCATTGAATGTCATTTGCCACATGAAAACACCGGGAGAAATTTCTACCTCTTTCTCTTCGATGACCAATTTAACTTGAACAATTTTGTTTTCAGTAACAACTTGCTCATGAATGGGGAAGTTGGGCGGTGCCACCATTTCTTGAACTATACGTTTAAGATCTTGCCCTTGAAATTGTTGAGATACCTCGAACCCCTTAAGACCTCCAGTAGTAGATTCATTCGCAATAACAGTACCAGATAAAGATAAAGTGACGGCTAAAACGATTGCTAGTTTTTTCATTTGAGTTCTCCTTGAACCATTTGTTATTAGTAATTATTGATTAAGATATAAATAAAAAACATTTGAAAAAAACGTTAACCTCATGATTAAGTGTTTATTTCTTCTAAAGCTTTAAAGATGTCTAGGTGTTACCGATTATTTTTTTAAGTATAAGAAAGATATGAGTGTTTTGCTCAATTTAATCTTGAATATTCACAACCAGCTTGCTTATTAGTCGTATTCTTTTGCTCTTAGTAGCTAGCTTAACCACATTCGCCATAACAACTTATAAGCTACTCAACTAGATTAAGTTTTCTACACCTTATATAAGATGCATTGAAAATGCAACTTTAAAGTTTGTGTAATTTTACAACAATATTTAAATGAATGATTTTTATTGAAATTAGCTTAATTATTAAAGTTAGGTTGAGTTAATCTTGGGGTATATAGAGCTATAAAACGGGCATAATTCCAGTCGTAAATTTATTTGCATAGAGAGAAGCTGTCGATAGTTACACCATTGGGCCTAAAGAAGTGAACAGATAAGCACTCTAGGCGACATACGATCAAGCAAAGTATGTGTTGGTATATGGAACGGGTATTATGTGGCATTTTAGTGCAGTAAAGTGAAGGTATTGAACAGGGATGCGAGCAAAAAAAATCGGCCGAAAAGCCAATTGAAAAAGCATCAAATTGTCAGGCGTTTTTACAATAACGTCGGTAGAAGTTAAGAGGGGGGGCTTTTTATTATTGTCAAAAGAAAAAGGTCAAAAGAAAATTTTCTATTTTCTCGCTTGATTACCAGAGAAGTTACCATACTTTAACTGAGAGTAACTCCGCTAAATCATCGTGCTTATTATCACCAATGAGATCATTTAGGTGATAGTTATCCAATGAGCTGAAAAAACTCTCTAGAGCTTCAGAAAAGATCTGCTGTAATTGACAACTTGGCGTGATGACACATTGATTATTTTCCCCCGAGCACTCAACCAAGTTGTCCTTATTTTCCATTTCTCGAACGAGGCTGCCGATATTAATTTCATTGGGGGGACGATTTAATTTAATCCCGCCATTTTTACCACGGGTAGCCAATAAATATCCAGAAATATTGAGTTGCTGAACAATTTTCATTAAATGGTTTTTGGAAATACCATAACTGTCAGCAATACAACTAATTTTGCTTTGTTGACCACGGTTAACTGCCAAGTAGATCAGCACCCGTAAAGAATAATCAGTGTAGCGTGTAATGTGCATTACGTTTTACCCAGGTTTCTGATAATAAGATGTATATATTTTAGATCTTAATAGGACGGATGTAAAATTATTTTTTTCGAGTCTGTAAAAAGGGGATAATATCATAATTTAATGGATAATTACTCATAAAAATAGCACAGGAAGATATTGTACTGTTGTCTAAATATAATACCAATTACCCTCGATTCATATTTTATCCGACACTGTTAACATTGACCGATCAGTTTGCTAAAAAACAGCGGAATCAATCTCTATTTAACTAAATCCAGACGTTAAAATTCAACGCTATTTTAATCAACTTTCCCCCCCATACATTAGTGACGAAATAACACGACAACTTAAAGTTGCATTTAAAATGCATCTTATGTAAAGTGTAAGCAACTTTATCCATCGTATAACTACCTAAAGGTATAATATTATGAAAACTGTCAGCCCAGATCGTCAAGATCAAATAGCATCGAATACTGTCAATATTAGTATCTACAGTGCATATAGATCGAGATATAGCGGTAGATGGCGATGAAGTAGTAGTACACGCTAAAGGGACTAAAACATTCAGAAAATGTGTAATTGATGACATTGCTCCAGTTAGAACTGAAAGTAAATTCAACACCAAAATTGAACATCATACCGCTATCTGTAGAGTAAAATCAGTTTAAAATAACTTAACAATTTGGAATAAAAAATGTTAAAAGCTAAATATACAATTTGGGGGCTCATTACGGTATGTATACTATCATTCAGTGTTTTACTGTCTCTTGGTAGTGATATATATCGAGAAGCTCCACCATTACCAGATCAGGTTATCACTCCAAGTGGTAAAGTGGTTTATACCGATGAAAATATCGACCAAGGTCAACAAGCTTGGCGTTCAATGGGTGGTATGCAACTTGGCTCTATTTGGGGCCATGGCGCATACTTAGCACCAGATTGGACCGCTGACTGGGTTCATCGCTCTGCGTTGGCTTGGCTAGATATTACTGCACAGAAGGAGTTCTCTAAATCGTTTGATGATTTAGATAGCCCTACTCGTGCTATGTTAGAACAGAAATTACGTGATGATATTCGAACCAATGGCTATAATGAAGACACTAATAATATTGTTATTAGTGAAACTCAAGCAAAAGCCATTCAAGTTGTAGAAAATCATTATGTCTCTCTGTTTGGTACAGGTGAAGACACGGCTCAAATGCGTATTGATTACGCAATGAAAAACGATACGTTGAGTACGGTTGAGCGTAGAGAAAATCTATCTGCTTTTGTTTGGTGGTCTGCATGGGCTGCGGTAACGGAGCGCCCTAACGAATCTTATACCTATACTCATAACTGGCCCTATGATCCACAGGTAGGTAATTTACCGACTAAATCGTTAATTATGTGGTCTATCTTAAGTGTGTGTGGATTGATATTCGGTATCGGTGGATTGATCTGGTACCATGCTTCGATTAAAGAAGAGCCCGCACCATTAACTCCTGAGAAAGATTCATTATTCTCAATCAAAGCAACACCATCTCAGAAAGTAGCAGGATTATTTTTCATTACAGCCATTGCCTTGTTTTTAGTGCAAATCCTTTTAGGCACTGTAACCGCTCACTATGCTGTAGAAGGTCAAACATTCTATGGCCTCCCCTTAGCTGATTGGCTACCGTACTCGTTAACGCGCACATGGCATACTCAGTTAGCCGTATTCTGGATAGCGACTGCATGGTTAGGTACGGGTCTATATATTGCTCCAGCTCTATCAGGGCATGAGCCAAAATACCAATGGCAAGGTTGTTTATTCTTACTCTTCGCACTGGTCGTGATAGTTGTTGGATCTATGTTTGGTGAGTGGTTAGCGGTACAACAAGTCTTAGATCTAAATACCAGTTATTGGTTCGGTCATCAGGGTCATGAATATGTCGATTTAGGTAGATTCTGGCAGTTGTTTTTAATGCTTGGATTAACGATATGGTTAGCACTTGTAACTCGCTCTATTTGGCCAGTGCTTGGCGTTAAGAATGATTCACGACCTGTGATATGGACTCTATACCTATCATGTATAGCTATCGGTGGCTTCTACTTTGCTGGTTTAGGCATGGGTCAACATACCAATCTAGCTATTGCAGAATACTGGCGCTGGTGGGTAGTCCATTTATGGGTTGAAGGATTCTTTGAAACTTTCGCTGTCTCTGTAACGGCATTGTTATTTGTACGTCTTGGTTTAATCACGGCTAAATCCGCTACTGCGGCAGTATTGTTCGCTACCTTGATCTTCTTAACGGGCGGCATTATTGGTACAGCACATCACTTGTATTTTACAGGTACTCCAAACTCTATGATTTCATGGGGTGCGATGTTCTCAGCATTAGAAGTCGTTCCTTTAGCTATTATTGGTTATGAAGCTATTGAAACATACAGAATGCGTAAAGCCGCGGCATGGGTTGAGAAATATCATTGGGCAATTATGTTCTTCGTCGCTACAGCGTTCTGGAACTTGTTTGGTGCTGGTGTATTAGGTTTCTTAATCAATACGCCAATAGCGCTGTATTTTATCCAAGGTTTAAATACCACTGCCACACATGCTCATGGAGCA
>JBAHZW010000056.1:0-15573 GCA_037132835.1 Colwellia sp.
GCTAAAAGCGTTTTATTCGCGGCGAGTCGCGTGTAGCCTAGTCATTCTACGCAAACACGACTCAACAATGAAAAAAACGCTTTTAACCGAATCTTTCAGACAGCGTTTGTTGGTCATTTTTACGGCGTTATCACCTTTTTAGGTGGAATAACCACATTACAAAGGCTCTGCCTTGTATAAATACCCAACAATTCGCTGCAAAAACAATCTCGAAAGTTCAACAACCCCTAGGGTAATCAGGTCTTTTTTAATACCGATCCTTTTATCCAAACAAGTTACCCAGTTTTTCCTTTAACTTATCTTCGATTTTATCTTTTGCTTCATTTTTCAATTTTTGCTTTTGCTGGTCGACAACATCTGAATTTTTTAAATTCTCAAAGGCATTATCTGTATCCGTTAAGAGTGCTTCAAGGTCAAGTAATTCAGCGGTTTGGTTATCACCTAATTTTAAGGCACTCGCCAATTTTTCATTTAAACCTTGATTCACTTTCAGTTTAAATTCATCTGCTTTCTCCGAAACTTGCTTTTTGAAAGCACCTGTTAATGCGTTAGTTAGTGAAGATGCTATAGAGAAACTTGGCTTGTTTAGTGATCCGTTTACACCCACATCTAACGTTAGCTTGTCTAACGACTTCATCGTATCAAGCAATAAGTTAGTCAGCTTAGTGGACGCATGTCCTTGATAGCTCGCATTATTAAGTGAAAAGTGATTAGCAGATAAAATATCACCCTTGACTAAAGAGAAGGTTCCTTCACCACTCAGTTGCGCTTTATCAATCGCTAAGGTTAATGCATCTGTTTCGGTTAACGTACTATTTGATAACGAACGTCCCTTAATAAACCAATCACCTTCGGCGATAAAGTCACCTAGCTTAGTCAGCTTAAAGTGGCTGCTTATATTGAATTCACCATTGCTTATTGACGAAACATTAACAACACTTTCTATACCTCTTATCCAATGCTGATGTGTTAGCTCTGTGCCTTTAATAGTGAAGTCACCTTGTTCCAGTTTCATTGAGAAAAGCGCCTGTTTTATTAATACTGATGGCATTTTTTTCTCTTCGTCGAAATAAACAAAACGACCTTTTTCATGATTTTTCTGTGCTACTTCGCTTGGTTCATCACCATTACTTGCCATAAGTGGAGCAACTTGTTCATATGCCCATTGCGCTTGTTGGTAATACTCTCTCGCTTGTTCGCCAAAGATCATATGCGCAAAATCTTCACCTTCAATACTGTCTAATTGGTACGTTTTTTCAATATGCTGCCAATCTTTAGACGGTGCTTCTTTGAGGTCATTAACTTGCTTTGCTAATAGCTCCTTGCTCGCGACAACTTGCTGTTTAGCTTTTTTAATAAGTGCCTGATCCACTTCAAATTCAGCTTTTATTTTGTCATATTGCGTTTTTATTTTCTCAATATCATCCAGTGATTTAACGTTAATATCTCCAAGCGCTTTAACTTTATCTTGGTAATATTGTAGCTTTTCTTTCGTGGGTAATTGCGTTTTAAGCGCTATTAACTTGGCTTGCTCTGTTTTGTAACTTGCTTGTAATGTTTCACTTGCTTTTATGGTGAATAAATTGCTGTCATTAAGTAAGGTTTTGACATCGGGTAATTCAATACCCATTTCAGGAAGCATAGCCTTGGCTTGCGCAGATAAGCTTTCTTTTTCTTCATCACTGCTTTCTTCATCAAGATAAACTTCACCAACTGCTGCACGTTCACTGGCAAACGCAAGTTCACTCACACCAAGTTTTTCAATAATAATTTTACCAAATAAATATTGCCACACATCAATACCCGCAGTGGCACGTTCAAAACTAAATACATTGTGTGACGGTGACTCTTTGTCTGTCACTTGCATACCGATAACACTGATTTCTAAAGGGGTGTACGCCAACTGCACGTCGACGACATTAACCTCTGCACCAAAAGCACTTTCAGCAGAGCTGATAATGACACTTTTCACTAAACTTTCTGCAAATAAATATATAAACACGGCCACTAACGTGCTTAAGACAAAAAAGGCAACGATACCTTGCCAACGAATAAAACGTGCCATTAGAGACCCCCTTTACTTAAACTAGATTCACCTGCGAAAGTGTTATATAAACTATAAAATTTTGACGCTTTCAGTGCTTTAACAATTCTAAATTTTTCAAAAAAGGTCATGATATGTACTCGATATTTTTCAATGATTATCTTACTAATAAAATAGACGGGCAAGCACAACACTGTCCCTAAAACAAAGGCACCTAAAATATAAGTATGATGCCAATGCGCTAACTTAAATAAATCCAGTTGATACAATGAAGTGAAAAAGGCCGATAAACTTGGCTGAGTAAGTAGGGACTCACCCACTAGGACAATAAGGCTTGATAGTAAGTAACTCAGGCCAGAAAAAAAGCCAACGGCGAGAATAAAGCTGCCCAAATGTACACGAATCATAAGTACAAAAAATATGATAACAATATTGTGCAATGTAAGTAACGGCGATAGGCCTACTAGAAAGCCTAACGCTATTGCTAAGGCAATTTGCCTGATAGAACTGTCGCTATTTAAGGCATGAAAAATCTTTACAAGTAAAGTTAACATGTCATCTCCTATTAAATGTTATTTATGTTTAGCTGTATTTAGCCATGTTTGATGTCGAGGTTATAAAATAAATATCGGTTTACTTTAGGGGTTGTTGATCTTTCGCGGTTAAATTTTGTTCGAGCCCCTATACCAATTCCACTAAGTTTCTTTACGGGTAAACACCCAGTTATTCCCCTTAGATAAATCGTCACTGTATTGATAACCCCCTAAATCAAATGCTTTGATTTGTTCAACGCAGGTTAATTTATTTTTTATAATATACCGTGCCATAAGGCCACGAGCTTTTTTAGCAAAGAAACTGATAATTTTATATTGACCGTTTTTCCAATCTTTAAATACTGGCGTGATGATGGTGGCGTTAAGTGCTTTTATCTTAACTGACTTAAAGTATTCGGTAGAGGCAAGGTTAAGCAGCGCATCATCACCTTGCTCACTCATCACTTTATTTAACTCATTAGTGATTATTTCACCCCAAAATTGGTATAAATTGTCCCCTCGACTATTACTCAGCTTACAACCCATTTCTAAACGGTAAGCTTGCATTAAGTCAAGCGGCCTTAATAAGCCGTATAAGCCAGATAATATTCTGAAATGTTGTTGGGCAAAGTCAAAATCTTCGTTATTAAAGGATTGCGCATCAAGCCCCGTGTATACATCACCATTAAAACTTAATATCGCTTGGCGGGCATTGTCTCGAGTAAAAGGTGTCGCCCACTCACCAAAACGTGCCGCATTTAACCCTGCCAGTTTATCACTGAGTTTCATTAAACTGGCAATGTCACTGGGTGTTAACTTAATACATTCGTCAATTAATAACTGGCTTTGCGCCAGTAAATCTGGTTGACTGCATTTTTCAGTCGCGAGAGGAGATTCAAAGTCTAATTTTTTTGCTGGTGAAACAACAAGTAACATATTTTACATGCCGATTGGTAATGGGACTTAAGTTATCATAATATTTATGCTATTCAATAGCGATTAATACTTCAAATTCTTGAATTCAAGTGACAATTTATCCGCTCAGAAGTCAAAGCGATGTTGAATGAAATAGCCCATGCGGTTAAAAATTCAGTCAGTCGTGAAAGCTTGTAAGGGCTATATACCTTCAACTGCCATTTGTTGATTGTTCTAACTTTCCTATCCCTTATATTATTTACGGGTCAGCGCTTGCATAGCCAGTGAATCTTTAGGAAAATAACGTTAACACCTGTGTATAACATTCAAATAAGGAATGAAAATGAAGAAGTTAACATTAATGACCTTACTCGCCTGCTCAGTGCTAATGACTACCTCAGCCAGTGCTCGTGATGATATTGGTCAGTATTCAGTAACAGAATTTGAATGTGGTGCCGATGCTATAATGGCAGGTGTTGCATTAAAAGGGACTTTAGTTAAATTTGAACAATAACCCTCTTCTTACGACGGTTTAACCTAAAAAGAGGCATAGCGCCTCTTTTTTACTTTGTCACTTTTGCAAAGAATAAGTATCACTACTAATACCATTAATTCCCCTTATTAATCCCAAGAGCAAGGTAAGCAATTACTCACTAGAGCGCCTTGCCCTAAACGGTTTTCCCTATACACAATAAGATAAAAAACTTAACGAAATGGATATTATTGATTTTCTCACTGATGAGCTTTATCTGAAAGCGCTCAAAGTAATAAAAAACATAAGCGGTTGACAAAATTGAAACGGGCGTTTAAATTTCAGTTATCACTTATGCTTTTCCATTTCACAATGACAATAAAACTATAATGCCAACAAATATCATTAATTTTGCTCATGCTAATGGCTTTCCCGCAGGGAGTTATCAAACATTGTTTAGCTACCTGCCTGAAAATATGCACGTTATTGCATTAGATAAATACGGTCACGACCCAAGAAAAGCCATCAATCATAACTGGCAAGCTCAAGTTGAAGAGTTAATTACTTTTGTTGAAGGGCAACAAATTGGTACCAACAAGGTTATTTGCCTCGGCCATTCTTTTGGTGGTGTTATTTCATTTATTGCTTGTTGCCAGAGACCTGATTTATTCAAAGGTCTTATCATGCTAGATCCACCGGTACTGACAGGTTTTAAGGCACTAGCCCTAAAAATATTAAAGAAAACACGCTGGATTGATAAAATTAGTCCCGCAGGTAAAACTAAAAGTCGCCGTAGATACTGGCCATTAGGAACAGATGTTGGTGCCGCATTTTCCCGAAGAAAATTATTTAAAAATTTTGATAGTCGTTGTTTAAATGATTACATAGAACATGGTATTTGCGAGCGAAACAACCAATTAGAGCTCGTTTTTGATACCCAAATAGAGACAAATATATTTAGGCAGATGCCAACACACCTATCATCGTATAAAGGAAAGTTAACGGTACCAGCCACCCTTATTTATGGCGCGGAAACAGAGGCATTCCCTCAGCATATTTTCAGTCGTTTCGTTAAACTCAATCAACATATAAAACTGCAAACGACGGCTGGTGGGCACATGTTTCCACTAGAAAGGCCTGAAGCCACGGCTAAATTAATCACTGACTTTGTTAATAGCCTGCCTGATGAATAATCTCTTATAGCTATCCAGTAGCGCTACTAAATTATAGGCATAAAAAAACACGACCGATGTCGTGTTTTTTGTCTCTGACAACATTAAATATTTTTTAACGCTTACAGAGTAATATTTAAGACTAAGGTTAGTTAGCGAAAGAACAAGGCGCTTGCACGGCGTTGACGAATGTCAATAAGTACAAGCAACGAGGTTATTACGCTAAATAACAATAGTATTAATTATTACTGGCCTTTAACTTCTGATAAGCCATTGAATATAGCCTTATCACCTAAGAACTCTTCAATACGTAATAATTGGTTGTACTTAGAAACACGATCAGAGCGACATAAAGAACCCGTCTTGATTTGACCTGCAGCGGTACCAACGGCTAAATCAGCGATGGTTGAATCTTCAGTTTCACCTGAACGGTGAGAGATAACAGCAGTAAAACCTGCATCTTTAGCCATTTTAATCGCCGCTAACGTTTCTGTTAACGTACCAATTTGGTTAAATTTAATTAAGATAGAGTTACCAATACCTTGTTCAATACCACGAGCTAAAATCTTAGTGTTTGTAACGAATAAGTCATCACCAACGATTTGAATTTTATCACCTAACAATTTAGTTTGGTAAGCAAAGCCGTCCCAATCTGACTCGTCTAAGCCATCTTCAATTGAAACAATGGGGTATTCGTCACAAAGCGTTGCTAAGAAATCTGAGAATTCGTTCGCCGTGAATTGTTTGCCTTCACCTTTAAGGTCGTAAATACCTTTATCTGCATCATAAAATTCTGAAGCAGCACAATCCATAGCTAAAGTAACATCTTTACCTAATTCGTAACCCGCCGCAGTAACGGCTTCTTTAATGATCACTAGCGCATCTGCATTGGATGCTAAGTTTGGCGCGAAACCACCTTCATCACCAACAGCCGTGCTCATACCTTTGGCTGATAATACTTTCTTAAGAGAATGGAAAATTTCAGCACCCATGCGTAACGCTTCTTTAAAGCTCTTAGCGCCAACAGGTTGTATCATAAATTCTTGGATATCAACGTTGTTGTCAGCATGTTCACCACCATTAATGATGTTCATCATAGGCAATGGTAAAGAGTAAACACCTGGAGTACCGTTTAAGTCGGCAATGTGCTCAAATAATTGTACGTTTTTAGCATTTGCAGCGGCCTTTGCTACGGCTAAAGAAACGGCTAAAATGGCATTAGCACCAAATTTTTCTTTGTTTTCGGTGCCATCTAAATCGATCATGATTTGATCAACTGCAGCTTGTTGTATTGGATCTTTACCGATTAATGCTGGAGCAATAGTATCGTTAATTGCAGCAACGGCTTTTAAAACACCTTTACCTAAGTAGCGAGATTTATCGCCATCACGTAATTCTAAGGCTTCACGTGAACCTGTAGAGGCACCAGAAGGTGCAGCAGCACGGCCCCATGCGCCTGATTCCAAGTAAACATCGGCTTCAACAGTTGGGTTACCGCGAGAATCCATAATTTCACGAGCAATAATTTTACTAATATTTGACATTACTTTTCCTACTATTTAATGATGCTCAAACAATATGCTGAGCAATAATGTTAATTTCTAGGGTTACATTTAATTATTACTATAACCGAGTGATCTAACTTTTTCTTTAATATAAATCAAAAACCGTAGCAATCATTAGGGATTGTTGATCTTTCGCGGTTAAATTTTGTTCGAGCTAAAAGCGTTTTATTCGCGGCGAGTCGCGTGTAGCCTATGCACTTGGCTCAGGATCGTCATCCCCGTGGTGTTTTAATCAGGGATCCAGTTTCTAAAGCGCAATGGATCTTCGATTAGAGACTTCGAAGATGACGCTTATAAAGCGCCCCTGAGTATACTACAGAGACATGTTATTTAATTATACAACCTCGACAGAACCGAGGATATGATAAAAATACCTAAAAGGGACTAACGTTAAGCACCTGATCATTTTTCAACCTAGACCTACTGTGCTGACTTAGTAGGATACAGATATAATAGTTCCATTAAATTAGTTCCCACTCAGAGCTTGTCAGTGCTTTGAAAATAAAGTGAATTTTTTTGTCTATAGTCACTCTATATTAAAGGAATTATGTGCGATTATCGAAGTACTGACAAACGCCCAAAGGGCGATTTTAAAAGGCTTACATGCTACGTTATTGATTTCGACAAGGACTAACCATTCTCTTCAATCAAGGCCTTGCCTCTAAGCCTTTTAAATCTCGCTGAGTGGGAAGAAACTTAGTGAAATTGGTATAAGACTTACGGACAAAAAAAAACCGCATTACCTATTAGATATGCGGATTTATTATTTAGTTGCCGAGTAAAACTCGATAATTGTATTCTCTATTACCCGATAAATAACTTAATTATACTTTATCTGGTTATTCTCTAGCTACTCTGTATTACCATCCTCAACACGGCTTTTCAATTTCTGACCCGGTCTAAAAGTTACCACTTTGCGTGCTAAAATAGGAATATCTTCACCCGTTTTAGGATTACGGCCTGGGCGTTCGCTTTTTTGTCGCAAATCGAAATTGCCAAAACCAGAAAGTTTTACTTGATCACCACTTTCTAATGTTTCACGAATCTCTTCAAAAAAAATTTCTACCATATCTTTTGCGTCGCGTTTGCTCAGCCCAACTGTTTCAAATAAATGTTCTGCTACTTCTGCTTTGGTAAGCGCCATTGCTTAGTCCCTCAGTGATGCATTAAGTTTTGTTTTTAAGGTTGCAACAACTCGATTGACAACTTCTGTAATGTCTTTTTCTTCAAGTGTCTTCTTAGTGTCCTGTAATACCAAGGCAATGGCGAGACTCTTAAAACCGTCGTCAATGCCTTCTCCTTGGTATACATCAAACAAGTTTAGACCAATTAAAAGATTTCCGCCAACCTTTTCAATAAGTTGTAACACCTTATTTGCGTCAACCGTCTCTTTAACAACAATCGCTAAGTCACGACGGTTAGCAGGAAAGCGAGAGATAACACTCGCTTCGGGTATCTTTTGATCTAATACTTCAGACAACAATAGTTCAAAAACTAAAGTTTGACCATTTAATCCTAATTTTCTTGTTAATTCAGGATGTAATGTTCCAATATAGCCTACTAAAACGCCACTTTTAGTAATTTTAGCAGTTTGCCCCGGATGCAGTGCTGCAACTTCCGCTTTAGAAAATTCATAAGCATTCTCATCGCAAGTTAATGCCAATAATGCTTCAACGTCACCTTTGATATCATAAAAATCTGTCGCTGATTTTTCCATCGCCCAGTGCTCATCAGTGCGATTACCACTCATAATACCTGCAATCATATTTTGTTGGCGAACACCGTTTTCACTATTTTCATCGGGAACAAACCGTAAACCGGTTTCAAATAAACGAACGCGGGTTTGTTGGCGGTTTTGATTATACACCACCGATTGTAATAAACCGGTCCACAGACTTAAACGCATCACTGACATTTCAGATGAAATGGGGTGTGGCAAGGTCATCACAGCTTCATCTGGATGGATCAAACTTTGCACTTTAGGATCAACAAAACTGTAAGTGATGGCTTCTTGGTAATCACGGTTTACTAACGTTTGTTTCAAACTTGATAAAGAAAGCTTACCTTCTTTATTTTCACACATAGTCAACATAGCTTTTGGCGCAATATTAGGAATATTGTTATAGCCATAGATACGGACAATTTCTTCAATTAAGTCGACTTCAATTTTAATATCAAAGCGGTAAGCAGGTACATTCACTTGCCATACTTTAGCAACGCCTTCGCCAGTAGTTTCAATAGTAAAACCTAAACGCGTTAGAATTTCACTCACTTGCGTGTCTTCAATATGATGACCAATACGGCTATCTAGTTTTTCACGGCGTAAGCTCACGTCTTTTGTTTGTGGAATATCAGCATCTGATTTGGCTTCAACAACAGGACCAGCTTGACCACCAACAATGCTAAGCAATAGCTCAGTTGCACGCTCCATTGCATCATGTTGTAACGTTGGGTCAATGCCACGTTCATATCGATGTGATGAATCAGTATGTAAGCCGTATTGGCGCGCTTTTCCTAAAATAGCAAGCGGTGCAAAGAAGGCACTCTCTAAAAAGATATCCGTGGTTTTATTCGTTACACCTGACTCAAGACCACCAAAGATACCTGCCATGGCCAATGCTTTTTTCTCATCAGCAATAACTAAGGTGCTTTCTTTTAGTGTGACTTCATTTTCATCTAACAAGGTTAGTTTTTCATCTTTCTTTGCAAAACGAACGCTTATTTTTGCGTTAATGCCTCCATCAAGCTTAGCTAAATCAAAGGCGTGCATTGGATGACCCAATTCAAGTAAGACATAGTTAGTGACATCAACCACAGGGTCAATTGCACGAGTGCCACAACGACGTAGTTTTTCTACCATCCATAAAGGCGTTTGGGCACTTGGGTTGATCCCTTTGATCACACGACCTAAATAACGAGGACATGCCTCACCTTCGACAATATTAATAGTCAGTACATCGTCAATTGTCGGTATTGCTTTGGTAATTTTGGGCTCGGTAACGGCTAAAGAGTTAAGTACACCAACTTCTCTCGCTATACCTTTTAGGCCTAAACAGTCACCACGGTTAGCGGTTAAGTCAACATCGATGGTCACGTCATTTAAGTCTAAATATTCACGTACGCATAGACCTAATGGGGCATCATTGGCTAATTCCATAATGCCTGCTGAGTTATCGGCTAAACCAATTTCAGACTCACTACACAACATACCAAATGAAGACACACCACGTAATTTTGCTTTGTTTATTTTAAAATCGCCCGGTAATACCGCGCCTACGGTAGCCACAGCAACTTTTAAACCTAAACGACAGTTTTTAGCACCACAAACAATGTCAACTAATTCGCCTTTGACTACGGTAGCCGAGCTGTAATCACCTAGACTAATTTTTGTAACTTGCAGTTTATCGGCATCGGGATGTGGCCCACACTCAACCACTTCACCGACAATAACACCACTAAATTCGCCGGCAACGGGATCAACACCGTCGACCTCTAAACCTGCCATGGTAATTTGATGTGCTAATTCATCAGAAGAAAGTGCAGGATTAACCCATTCACGTAACCAAGATTCACTAAATTTCATTATGAGTTTTCCTACTTGAACTGTTTTAAGAAACGAAGATCGTTTTCAAAGAATGAACGTAAATCATTTACGCCATAACGCAGCATGGTTAAGCGCTCAACGCCCATACCAAAAGCAAAGCCAGTGTATACTTCAGGGTCAATGCCAACACTGCGTAAAACATTAGGGTGAACCATGCCACAACCTAATACTTCTAACCATTTACCATTTTTACCCATAATATCGACTTCAGCTGAAGGCTCAGTGAACGGAAAATAGGAAGGACGGAAGCGAATTTCTACCTCTTCTTCAAAGAAGTGATGTAAGAAGTCATGCAAAATACCTTTAAGATGGGTAAAGCTAACGTCTTTATCTACCATCAAACCCTCAACTTGATGAAACATGGGGGTATGGGTTTGATCATAATCATTACGGTATACTTTACCGGGTGAGATTATACGTAATGGCGGCTTTTCAACTTCCATAGTACGAATTTGTACACCCGAGGTTTGCGTACGCAGCACTAATTTGGGATTAAAATAGAAGGTATCATGATCTTGACGAGCGGGATGATGCTCTGGAATATTCAAGGCATCAAAATTATGATAATCATCCTCAACTTCTGGTCCAGCTTTTACTTCAAAACCTAAATCACCAAAGAAACTTTCTATTCGCGCAATAGTACGTGAGACAGGATGTAAACCACCTATCTGGGTACCACGACCGGGCAAGGTAACATCAATAGATTCTGCCGCTAATTTTTCTTTAATTTCTTGGGCACGCAATAACTCACCACGTTCGTTTAGTAATTTAAGTACTGCTTTTTTTGCAATATTAATGACTTGTCCCATTTGAGGTTTTTCTTCTTTGGGTAGTTTACTCAAGCCTTTCATTTGCTCGGTAAATAAACCTTTTTTCCCTAAAAAGTTAACACGCACTTGATCAAGTGCGGTTGGATCTGATGCTTGTGCTACGGCGGTTTCAGCCTGCGCAACAAGATCATCTATGGTGGTGGTGTCTAAGCTCATGATTTCCTCTAAAACGGGTAAATAAACCAATGATGCGGTATTGGCGGGTAAAATTATGCTGATGCGCTTCACTGCTCATCAATAGACTATTCAAGAAAAGGTCAAATAGTAAAAATGGGATCGATTTTACACGAAAAATGAGCTTTAAGTAGCAGAAATAACGCGTTTTAAAGAAAAAAATTCAATGTGGCGACTTGCAGTCAAAATGTAAGTTATCTCAGAGCTATATTTTCTCATATAAGAATAAGGGCGGGCATTTAGTAAAGACACTTAAGAGATAGTAGTGGCTGATTTTTTACGGATAAAGAATGCGTAGGTATATCTATGGCTGCCTATCTTGGGCTTTGACCATTTTCGACTTCGCTGTTGTCAGCTTCATTGCTGTAGACTCGGCTTCATGCTTCATCAAAATAAAGGTCAAGTACATTTTAGTCGGTAGCGAAAACACTAAACCAAAGGCAATACAGCTAGCACTTATAATAATACCCGTAACACCTAATGACGCCATATAATCATTGAACATATGCAGGTAAACCCCTAGCAGTAATAAGCATAAGCCGATACCGATAGAAACTTTCAGTAATAAAACTAATCTTTGCTCTGTCATAAACCTTTCAGCCTAAAGTTAAAAACATCATAGTAATACATCACACCAAGACTAAGTTGTATTGGTATTATTGAGCAAGCTCACTACCTGCTCAATAAATGGTCTTCATTTTATTGCAGTGAAGTAAGTATTGCCTCAACAGGGTGTTTTGCTTTTAATGCACTTAAGCGTTTAACTTGAGAGCGACAAGAAAAACCCGTCACTAATACTTGCTCACTGGCTAGTTCGGCCAATTTAGGCTGCCAGCTTAACGCAAATAAGCCTTTGGAGTTATCTAAGTTAACTTTTTCATGACCGTAAGTGCCCGCCATACCACAACAACCAACACTCACTTTTTCTAATGATAAGCCAAAATGTTCAAAAATGGCCTGCCACTCATTTTCACTATTGACTAACGCCGTTTTCTCAGTGCAATGGGCAAAAAGTTTGAAGGCCTTACCTTTTGAGCGTTCGGTTGGAGCCGCAATTCCTTTGAACGCAGTATCTTGCTTGATGAAATTTAATAACCATTCATGGGCAAGTAATACGTTAAAGTCGCCACGTTTGTCTTGCAATATTTTGGCGTATTCATCTCGATAGCACAGTACCATTGAAGCATCCATGCCCACCATAGGGATATTCAGTGCAGATAATTGATTTAAAAAGTCGCTACTTGATTGAGCCGTTTTAGCAAAACGCGCTAAAAAACCTTTGATATGCTGTGCTTTTCCGTTTGGCTTAAAGGGTAACAATATCGGCTCTAAACCTAAGTTTTTGATCAAGCTCATCATGCTTTGTACGGTATTTGCATCATAGAAGGTCGTGAAAGTGTCTTGTACTATTAAGACATAACCTTTACGTTGCTCAGTGGTTAAGCCTTGTAACTTACTTAAATCAAAACCTGAAAATCCCGCCTTTTTCACTTGTTTTTTTAAGGTCGGCACTGATAACAAGGGGGTATTAACATAACCAATGGTTTTAGCAGATATTTTATCATATAGCTTAGTTTTCAAGACTGCGTTGACGATTTTAGGCGCGGTTGCCATTAAGGGCGCTAATATTTCAACGTTAGCGACCAGATGATCTTTTAATGGTCGGTTATAACGTGAGTAATATATATTAATAAAGCGCGATCTAAAATCAGGTACGTCCACTTTTACTGGGCATTGGCTGCTACAGGCTTTGCAGGCCAAACACCCTTGCATAGCCTCCATCACCTCGTGTGAAAAATCACCATTCCCCTGATCGTCATATTGAGGTTTACTGATAAAATTAATACGCAGTTTTTCAACCGCATTGGTTAATATCTCTTTTATGGACCAAATGCTCTTTGAGCTATTGATCTTTTTTTCTAATTTAAGAATATCAACACCTTGTTTTTCTAATAAGCGTAACCACTCTCGCATTAAACCCGCACGCCCTTTAGGCGAATGACGTCTATCCTTGGTAATTTTGCTCGATGGGCACATGGTACTATCAACATCATAGTTGAAACATAAACCATTACCATTACAATCAATAACATCGGTAAAAGATTCTTTAACCGCTACGGGGATCTGTCTATCATAATAGCCACGTTTAGTATCATCAACGCTGACCAATTGTTCGGTAGAATCAAAGGGCGTACAAATCTTACCTGGGTTCATTTTATTAAAAGGGTCAAAAGCTAATTTTATTTTTCTAAGCTCATTAAATAATTGCTCGCCAAAAAACTCAGGACCATATTCACTACGGTAACCTTTGCCATGCTCGCCCCACATAAGACCACCATATTTGGCAGTAAGTTTTACCACCTCATCTGAGATTATTCTCAATAGCTTTTCTTGCTCTGGATCACACATATCAAGTGCTGGACGAACATGTAATACACCCGCATCAACATGCCCAAACATGCCATAATTTAATTTATGACTATCTAAGAGCGCTCTAAACTCCACAATATAATCGGCCAAATTCTCTGGGGGGACGGCGGTATCTTCGGCAAAAGCTAACGGTTTTTGACTGCCCTGCGTTTTACCTAATAAGCCCACTGCTTTTTTACGCATACCGTAAATTTTATGAATACTGCTAAGATCTGAAGTCACTTGGTAACCAATGACACCAGAACTGTTTGTCTTATCGTCAGTAATTAAGGTATCTAATTTTGAGGTAAGCTCACTCACTTGCTCTGCTAAGCCGTCAATGCTATCGCCGTTGTATTCAACAATGTTAATACCATCCATCACTTTGCCAGGCACATCGGTAATTAACGCACTGACGCTATGCCAAACAATATCTTGTTTGGCAAGATTCAATACCCGTGAATCAATGGTTTCTACCGACGTTGCTTTGGCTTTTACTAAGGCAGGAGAGTGACGAAGTGCTGAATCAAAACTATTGTATTTTATATTGATCAGTGTCTTAGCAATGCGAATTGGATTAATATTTAACTTTGCTTCACAAACAAAGGCTAACGATCCTTCAGAGCCAGTGATCAAGCGTGATAAGTCTACGCCCGTAATGTCACCGTCATCGTTGGCACTTAAAACGTTTTCTAAATCGTACCCCGTTAAAAAGCGATTTAACCGTGGAAATTTCTCTAAGACTAAAGCTCGATTATCAATACATGAGTTTAATACTTGCTTCATAATCTGCGCATGGGTTTGCCCAGTCTCCGTATTCTTTTGCGCTAAATCTTTTGCTTGCTCCAATGTCATGGGCTCGGTATTAAGCGTTTCGCCATTAACAAGTATCGACTCAAGCGCTAGTACATGGTTTGACGTTTTCCCATAAACTAACGAACCTTGCCCTGAAGCATCGGTATTTATCATACCGCCAATAGTCGCGCGATTTGAGGTAGATAAATCAGGCGCAAAGAAAAAACCGTGAGGACGTAAAAAATCATTAAGTTGGTCTTTAATGACACCGGCTTCTACACGTACCCACTTTTCCTCAACATTGATCTCTAATACTTTGTTCATGTATTTAGATAAATCAACCACGACACCCGGTGTTAAACTTTGACCATTAGTGCCCGTACCACCGCCGCGAGCACTGAATTTAATACTTATATATTGCTCTGCACTTGCGGTTTTAGTTAGGATGACAATATCAGCTTTAGAGCGCGGTTGAATCACTAATTGCGGTAACTGCTGATAAATGCTGTTGTCTGTTGCAACAGCAAGTCGAGCACTGTAACTGGCATTAATATCCCCCGTAAATTTTTGGTTTTTTAAGGCCTTAATAAATTCGCTATATAACGGAGGAAGATGGTTTTTATGGCTAATATGAGGAAGCATTCAGACTTATTTTTTAACAGGACAATGCGCAAAGTATATCATGTTACCTGCGCTAATTAAGTTAAGATTTTTATGCCTATCATTTCACATCAGATATTAATTCGGAACCTACAAATATCTGATAGCAATCAAGATGCATATTTTAGCATGCCTATGTAGTTTACTCAGGAGGTCTTTGTAAGCGTCATCTTCGAAGTCTCTAATCGAAGATCCATTGCGCTTTAGAAACGGGATCCCCGTATATGGACTCCACCTATTTTACAACAACAATTTAAACAAAAAATGTAACGCTTACGTATATACGGCTTCTTATTGAGGAAGCTATCCTCTAGCCTTTGATGTTTGCGCACCTACCATCCTTTTCGACTAGGAAGCCTCATTGGGCTTTCGGGGATCACAGGTTTCTGGCAGGTTGGTC